>JBKOXY010000168.1:0-14669 GCA_046725125.1 Pseudomonadota bacterium
TCGAGCACGTCGCGCGGCGTGGCGGCGGGCGCATATAACGCCGACCATAGGCCTTTGGCATTGGCATAGCCGAGCTCGGTGAGGGTCGGCACATCGGCGTATTCGGGCACGCGCTGGTCCGACATCACCGCCAAGGCTCGAACCTGCCCGGCCTTGACCACGCCCATCGAGCTTGCGGCGTTGAGCAGCGCGACATGAGCGTCGCCGGTGACGAGATCGTTGGTGATGGCGGCACCGCCGCCCTTGTTCGGCAGATGGGCGAGCACGATACCGGCCCATCGAGCGAAGGCTTCCATGTCGTAGTGATTGTTGCTGCCGATGCCGACGCTGGCATAGCGCACCTTGCCGGGGTTGGCCTTGGCATAGGCGATGAACTCGGCATAGGTCTTGGGCGGGAAGTCCTTGGTGGTAGCGCCGAGCACGAGCGGAACCTCGCTCAGCCTCGTCACCAAGGTGACGTCCTTCTCGTAGTCGATCTTGAATTTCTTCTTGTAGATGATGGGGGCGAGCACATTGGTGCCGGGATTGCCGATTTGCAGCGTATAGCCGTCGGGTCTCGAACGCGCCATCTCCTCGATCGCAAGGATGCCGAAGGCGCCGGGCTTGTTTTCGATCACCACCGGCTGCCCGAGAATCGGCCGCATATGCTCGCCGACGATGCGCACGACGATATCGGTGGCGCTGCCCGGTCCGAACGGCACGACGACTTTGACCGGCTTCGAAGGATATTTGTCTTGCGCGGCGACCTCGACGCCGCCGAGGGCGAACAGAAGCACCAACAGAATGCTCAAGCGCTTCATGACATTTTTCGCTTCAGACGGTGCTCCCGCGACATCCGAAAGTTCATGCGCAAGCAGTTCGCGCTTACGCCGATGTCGCGCCACACGCTAGTCGGCCAATTCGATCTTGACCTCGGCGACGGTCTTTCGCCATGCGGCAAGCTCGCTGTCGAGCCACGATTGCGCCTCCTGCAATGATGCGTTCGGCTTGACGCTGACAAGCTGCTTCTTGAACGCCTCCTGCAGCTGCGGGGCATCCGCGGCCTCGACGATCGCCTTGAAGAGGGTGGCCAGAACCTCTTTCGGCGTATTGGCCGGTGCCAACATGCTCTGCCAGTGCAAAGTGCCCACCCCGGGATAGCCGGCCTCGGCTAGCGTCGGGACATCGGGATATTCCGCCAGCCGCGCCTCCGCCAGCACCGCCATCGGTCGCAGCTTGCCGGCCTTGATCATCGATGCCGTGCTCGCGGCATTGATGAACGCGACCTGCGCGTCGCCGACGACGAGATCGTTGATCATGCCGGCGGCGCCGGTCTTGTTGGGGATGTGCAGCATCTCGATGCCGGCGCGCTTGGAAAAGACCTCGACGTCGTAATGGGGGAAGCTGCCGACCCCGGCGCTGGTATAGCGGACCTTGCCGGGATTTTTCTTCGCATACGCGATCAACTCCGCCACCGACTTCGGCTCGAAATTTTGCGTGGTGGTGAGGAGGAAGGACGGATAGATGGCGAGTCGCGAAACCGACACCACGTCCTTCTCGAAGTTGATGGAGAACTTCTTCGCGAACAGGACCGGTGTGATGGCATTGGTCGTGACGTTGCCCACCATCAGCGTGTAGCCGTCCGGCTTGGAGCGAGCCATCTCTTCGATGGCGAGAATGCCGAATGCGCCCGGCTTGCTCTCGACCACGAACTGCTGGCCGAGGCTTTGGCGCATCTGCTCGCCGAACAGGCGCGCGGTGATGTCGGTGGCGCCGCCGGGAGCATACGGTACGACGATCTTCACCGGCCGCGAGGGATATTTGTCCTGCGCCCAGGCCGTGACGCCGAACGCAAGACACAGCAGCGCCAAACCCAAACCGATCCGTTTCATCACATCCTCCCGGTGAACTCGCTGAAATCGCCACCCCTACGGGTATCAGCTCGCTGTCGATTGTAGTCCAGGCGCGGAGACTGAAACAGGCAATCAACCGCGCGATGTTGTCACGCCGCGGCCAAATCGCCGCTCAGTCGTCCCCGCTTGCAAAACCGTTTGCTGGCGGCGGTCGTCACGCCGCCTTGACGCCGTGCAGGCTGTGGGACGCATCCTTGCACGTGAAGAAGACGACGTCTTCCTCGGGCGTCGCCTCGCCGGAGTGCACGACGTTGGCGGGAATGTAGACCACCGAGCCGGGCTTGGCCTCGATCTCCTGCTCGCCGACCCTTGCCCGAAACGTGCCCTGCAGGATGTAGATCCATTGCTCGTTCGGGTGCGAATGCGGCTCTGCGCCGGTGCCGGCCGGCATCCGCATCAGGGCGACGATCATGCGGTCACCCTCGACGCAGGCGCCGTTGGCGGTCGAGTAGTCGGGGCCGCCGAGGATGTGGTTCACCGCGGCGAGATCGAACACGTATTCACCATCGCCCGCGCGCTTGGCTCCCGGGGTCCGCGCCAATTGTCGCGACATTTTTCGTCTCCTCCGTTTCCCGCTGCCTGCTCATCCACAAAGCGAGCTTCCACCGCGTCAGGCGAACGCCCGCGTCTTGTCGCCAGCCGCGCCGAGCAACGCCCGCGCCCGCCCGCCGAGAATGGCCGACTGCTCGGCGGCCGAAATCGGTAGGCCGCGAACCTGCGACACGCCCTCCGGCATGCCCATGTCGAAGGGATAGTCGCTGCCGAGCAGCACGCGGTCGGCGCCCGCATTGCCGACGAGGAATTCGAGCACCGCTTTCGAGTGCACGATGGTATCGAAATAGAAGCGCTTGAGCGAATCCGTCGGCGGCTTCCCAAGCTTGCTTTTCGGCTCGGCGCGCACGTGCCAACCGTGCACGAAACGCCCGGCTTGATAGGGAACGAATCCGCCGCCATGGGCAAGGCAGATCTTCAGCGAGGGATGGCGCTCGAGCACGCCGCTGAACACGAGACATGCGGCCGCGATAGTGGTGTCGAGCGGATTGCCGATCAGATTGCCGAGATAATAGGACGACAGCCGATCCGCCCCCGCCACGTTGATGGGGTGGAGTAGAATGAACGCATCGAGCTCGGCGGCCGTGGCCCAAACCGGCTCGAGCTCGGGATCGTCGAGGTTCTTGCCCGCCACGTTCGAGCCGATCTGCGCCCCGCGCAGGCCCAGCACCCGCACCGCATGACGAAGCTCGTCCGCGGCTTGTTTCGGCGCCTGCATGGGCAGCGTCGCGATCGCGAGAAAGCGGTCGGGACGAACCTTGGCCAGCTTGGCGAGCTGCTCGTTCTGAATGCGGGCAAACGCCGCCGCGAGCGCCGGCGGTTGCGCATAGACGAAGGTCTGCGGGCAAACCGAGAGCACCTGAACATCGACCTTGGATGCCGCCATGTCTTGCAGGCGGTGCTCGACATCCCAGCCGCCGCGGGGGAAATGCCGGTAGACGTTGCCGGCGACGTCGAGGGTGGCGAAGCGGTCGCCGACCTCCGAGAGCTTCGGCCCCACCTTGGGCGCCTCGCGCTGCAACAGGCGGATGGTCTCTTCCGTCAGGATGTGAGCGTGAACGTCGATCGTTTGCGTCGTCTGGGTGACCATGGGGCCTGCTGCTGATTGAGGGTTGGGGAGACGCCGGAGCGTAATGCATCCCGCGGGGCAGATCGAGTAGCTGACGGCGATTGGATCGTGATAGGTTGTGCGCGGCCCAATCCCGGTGGAACCGGACACCCGAGATGCTCGATCAGCCCGCCGCTTTGCATCGCGCCCGGTTGCGGGATCGCCCTCGGCTCGATTTCCAGGATCATTTGGCCGATCTCGAGGCGAACGGCCTTCTCGTTCGCATCGACCGCCCCATCAACAAAGACACCGAGCTGCATCCGCTGGTGCGCTGGCAATTTCTGGGCGGCGTACCGGAGCACAAGCGGCGCGCGTTCCTGTTCACGCACGTGACGGACTCGAAAGGCCGGCGCTACGATATTCCGGTCGTGGTCGGCGCGCTCGCGGCCTCGCCCGACATCTACGCGATCGGCATGGGGCGGGAGGTCAAGGACATCGGCGAGGCCTGGATGCGCGCGATCGCCAACCCGATCGCGCCGGTCGCGGTGAGCGCCCCGCGCTGCCAGGAGGTCGTGCTCACGGGCGATGATCTCAAGGCGCCGGGCGGACTGGCGCGGCTGCCGGTGCCGGTGTCGACGCCCGGCTTCGATTCCGCGCCCTATCTGACGGCGACGCTGTGCGTGACGCGGGATCCCGACAGCGGCATCCAGAACATGGGCACCTATCGTGCCGCGCTCAAGGCTGCGGATCGGCTGGTGGTGCGCATGGTGGCGCGCGAGGCGAGCGGCGCCGGCGGCTATTTGCATTGGCTCAAATATCGCAAGCGGCGCGAACCCATGCCGATCGCGATCGTGATCGGCTGCGCGCCGGTAGTCATGTTCACTGGCCCGCAGAAGCTCGCCATCGACATGGACGAGCTCGGCGTCGCCGGCGCGCTCGCCGGCGCGCCGATCGAGACGGCGAAAGCCGCGACGATCGATCTCGACGTGCCGGCGTCGGCCGAAATCGTGATCGAGGGATTGATCGACCCCGAAAAGCTCGAGCCCGAAGCCCCGTTCGGCGAGAGCAACGGCTACGTCGCGCTCGAAGCCTACAATATGCCGATGCGCCTGACCGCCATCACCCACAAGCGCGCGCCGGTCTTCACCTCCATCATCAGCCAGGTCACGCCGAGCGAATCCAGCGTCGTCAAGAAGGTGGCCTACGAGCCGCTGTTTCTGAGCCACCTGCGCGATCGCCTCGGGATCAAGGGCGTGCGTCGCGTGGTGATGCACGAGCGGCTGACCAATCTTCGCCCCGTCATCTTCGTGCAGCTCGCGGAAGAAACGCCGCGCAGCGAGGTCTGGCGCGCCTTGCACGGCGCCGCGACCTTGCAGTCCAATTGCGGAAAGATCGTGATCGCGGTCAGCGAGGACATCGATCCCGCCAGCATGGACGCGGTGCTGTGGTCGCTCGCCTATCGCACCAACCCGATCGAGGACGTGCATCTCGTGCCCCACCGCGGCGGTGTGCAAGGCGCGCAATACGGACCCAAGACCACGGACTCCGGCATGCTGGTCGACGCCACGCGCAAATATCCGATGGCGCCGCTCGCTTTGCCGACGCGCGAATATATGGAGCACGCGCGCGCATTGTGGGAGGAGCTCGACCTTTACCCGCTCAACGTCCAGTCGCCCTGGCACGGTTACGGCTTGGGCGATTGGACCGACCGCTGGGAGACGTTTGCGCGCCGCGCCGCCACCGGCGATTGGGAGCTCACCGGCAGCGACACGCTCGCGCGCCAGCGCGGCGGCCTTACGCCCGAGACCCCTGCCCGCTTCGACGATAAGCCGAAGAAGCCTCCGCAGTAGCCGATCGCCTTCCCCTTGCGGTCATCAACCGGGTTCGGCATCACTGTGCCTGCACGCCGGCCGCTTTTATGACCGCCGCCCATTTGTCGCGTTCTTTGGCGAGGAAAGCCGCGAACTCTTGGGGCGAGGAAATCTTGGTGTCGACGCCGAGCTTGACCAAGGTGCTGGCGATCTCGGGCGATTGCAGGCTCGCATTGATGGCGGCGTTGAGCCGGTTGACGATCGCACCGGTCGTGCCGGCCGGCGCCGCCACGCCGGTGAACGAGACCGAGGTGAAGTCGGCGACGCCGGCTTCGATCATCGTCGGCACATCCGGCATCTGCGAGCTGCGCCGGTCGCTAGTCGAGGCCAGGGCCCTGATTTGCCCGGCCTCGACCAGCGGCAGCGATGATGCGGGATTTTCAAACGAGAACTGCG
The DNA here is from genome assembly GCA_046725125.1 of Pseudomonadota bacterium. Classification (GTDB taxonomy): domain Bacteria; phylum Pseudomonadota; class Alphaproteobacteria; order Rhizobiales; family Xanthobacteraceae; genus VAZQ01. The sequence continues at coordinate 5,760 of JBKOXY010000168.1, forward strand.
TTTCGCCCGCCACCGTGGCCGCAACGGATGGGCCGCCGCCCTTATAGGGAACATGGACGACGTCGAGGCCGAGGCGCTGTTTGAACATCTCGCCGATCAGGTGTGGAGGCGTCCCGATGCCGGCCGACGCGTAGTTGAGCTTGCCCGGCTTTGCCCGCGCGAGCGCGATCAGCTCTTGCACCGATTTCACCGGCAGCGCGGGATTGACGATCAGCAGATTGGATGTGGTCCCTAGCGCAGCGATCGGTGCGAAGCCTTTGACGGGATCGTAGTTCACGTTCTTGTAGATCAACGGGCTGATGACGAGCGTGCTGGTGTTGCCGAGGAGCAGCGTGTAGCCGTCGGGATCCGACTCCGCGACGGCGCGTGCCCCGATGGTACCCCCGGCGCCTGGCCGATTGTCGATGACGATGCTTTGCCCGAGGATCGACGTCAGGCGTTGCCCGATCAGACGCGCCATCACGTCGGCCGGACCTGCCGGTGCGAAGCCGACCACGATCCTGATGGGCCGATTGGGAAACGTCTGCGCCGATGCGATGCCGCTCGCGACGCAGGCAGCCGCGACGATGGCGCAGAGAAACGTCGGTTTGGCGAGCATGGCCGTTATTCCCGACTTCATCCTGGGAAGACGCGTCAGCGCCCATCTCGAAGGATGATGGGCAGCCTCACGCTTCGAGACGGCGGCTTCGCCACCTCCTCAGCAAGAGCTGCGCGAACTGCGTCACGCCTTCTCGTCCACCACGCGGTTGCGCAGCGTACCGATGCCGGAAATCTCGACCTCGAGCACGTCACCGGGCTTCATCCACAATGGTGGATTGCGGCGATGGCCTACCCCTTCCGGCGTGCCGGTGGCGATCACGTCGCCCGGCAGGAGCGGCGTGAAGTCCGAGCAGAACGCGATGATCTGCGGCACCGAATAGATCAGGAGATCGGTGGCTGACTTCTGCACCTCCTGCCCGTTCAGCCGCGTCGTGAGCGTGAGGCGGGCCGGATCCGCAATCTCGTCGGTGGTGACGATCCAGGGCCCGAGCGGACCGGTAGCGGGGAAGTTCTTTCCCGAAGTCACGGAGAATTTCTGATAGTCGCGCACGCTGCCGTCGACGAAGCAGGTATAGCCGGCGACGTAGTCGAGCGCGCGCTCGACCGGGATATGGCGGCCGCCGCGACCGATGACGACCGCAAGCTCGCCCTCGAAGTCGAAGCTTTGCGACACCGAGGGGCGGATCATCTCGCCCTCGTGGCCGGTGAGCGTATTGGCGAGCCGGATGAAGATGCTCGGCTGTTTCGGCAACTCGCGCCCGGTCTCGGCGGCATGGGAGCGGTAATTGATGCCGGCGCAGAGAATCTTGTCCGGGTTCGGGATCGCCGGCAGCCATTTGACGTCGGCCGGCTTGTGATCGGGCTTGGCCGCGTCGGCGACCTTCCTTATGTCGGCAAGCCCGCACCCCGTGAGCGCATCACGCAAGGTCGTGTAACCGAGACGCTGGTTCAAGGTGATCACGCCATCGCCGGTCACCACGCCGAAGCACGCCTTGCCGTCGGCCATATAGCTTGCGAGCTTCATTCACCGCTCCATCGCGCGCGATCGACCGCCAGCTGAGAGCCGTGCATCGTAACATCGGCGCGCCGTTACTGCCCGTAGATTGGCACGAACAGCTGGTCAACGGGAATGGGGGCCTTGATCAGCGACTGCTCGGCCATGTAGCGAACGAGCGCCTCGAGCGTGGGGCGGTTGGCCTCGACGCCGTAGGGCCAGGGATCACCCCCGAACGTCGCGGCGATCTCGTCGAGCTCCGCGATCATGCCCGGCAGCATGTAGCGCAGCGCGCCGACCTTACGCATCTTGGCAAGCGCACGGTCCTTGGCCTCGTTCATCGCTTTGAAAAGACTGGTGGCGATGAACGGATGTTTCTCGTAGACGTCGCGACGCAAAGCGACGAGGTGCATGATCGGGAAGATGCGCGTGCGGCGGTAATAGTCAAGTTCGACGGCGTGGAAGTCCGGAAACAGCCGCCGCACGTCGGGATTGGTGCGAAGCGCGGCCGGCAAGCCGCTGCCGATGATCGCCTGGATGTCGTTCCTTTCCAGAAGTTCGCTCAGCGAATGGCCGGAGGCGTTCTGTTCGATCGACACTGGCTTGATCAGCGGCGGCGCAGACGGATTGCCGTGCGAGTGCGGACTGTTGGTGGCGCCCTGCACCCAATGCACGCCTGATAAATCGACGCCGTATTCGTCCTGCAGCAAGCCGCGGATGAAAATGGCGGCGGTCTGGGTGTAGAGCGGAACGCCGATGCGCTTGCCCTCGAGATCCTTCGGCGTCTTGACCGCTTTGCTGTTGACCGTGATGAAACCATGGCGGAAGACGCGGGAAGGAAACACCGGCAGCGCAACCATCTCGTTGCGGCCGGCGGCGAGCCGGCTGAAGACCTCGGAGCTCGACATTTCGCAGGCATCGAAATCGAGATTTTTCCCCATGCGGTCGAAAATCTGCCGCGGCTCGTCGATGGCGAGGAAGTTGAGATCGATACCTTCGGGTTTGACTTCGCCGGTATAGAGCGCCGACATGCGGTCATAGAGGCCGCAGGCGAACGTCACCGCAACTTTGGGCATGAAATGTCTCCCGCGCATCGCAACTCGGGTTTACCGATGCGCTTGGTCGCTGGCTAATCGACGACGGCGATCGAAGCGGGGATAGAACCTTGCGCCGGGCGGCCACCGTGATGCGCCCCGGCCGTGAAGATATAAGACATTATGTTATTCGGCGAGGCCCAAAGGGGGTCGTACGGTTGTGGTTAGTGCCGAACGTCCGGGGGACCGCGCTCCACATGCGAGCGCGGCCGCCACTGGGCCGGCGGCTTCGCAGCTAAAGCGACTCTTGGTGTAAGGCCGATCAGAGACCTCTGGTCCTGATCGGAATCATTCGTCGGTAGCCGTTGGAGCCGAAAGAGGAGCTTGACGGCGACATCGGAGCCGCGTTCGCGGACTGAGTGAACGTCGGCATGGCAATCAGAGTGGCCAACGAGCGGCGGGCACCGCGCCGATCATATTGTGCCATGTCGCTCTTGCTGAAAGGATTGGTGCAGGACTTCACCCGAATTGACCGGAAAGGACCGATCGATGACGAGCCGCGCGCCGCGCCGTGAGCTTCGCAACATGCTCGTCCCCGGCGCGGCGCTGCTGCTGCCGGGCGTCGCAAATGCGCTGGCGGCGCGCGTCGTCGCCGATCAAGGCTTTGCGGCCGCCTATGTCACCGGCGCCGGCATCGCCAACACGTTTTTCGGCGTCCCCGACATCGGACTGGTGACGGTGAGCGAGCTCGCAGCGCACGTCGCGGCGATCCGCGAGGCGTTCCCGGGCCCGCTCGTGGTCGATGCCGACACCGGCTTCGGCAATGCCGTGAACGTGGTGCGCACCGTTTCCCTACTCGAGCGCGCGGGCGCCGATGCCTTGCAGATCGAGGACCAGATCTTTCCCAAGCGTTGCGGCCATTTCGCGGGCAAACACGTGATCGCGGCCGCCGAGATGGTGGAGAAGATCAAGGCCGCGGTGGACACCCGCCGCGACGGCGATCTCCTCATCATCGCGCGCACCGATGCCATCGCGCCCGAAGGCTACGCCGCCGCCATCGAGCGCGCCGCCGCCTATCGGGAGGCCGGCGCCGACGTCACCTTCGTCGAAGCGCCTACCTCCATGGAAGAGATCGCCGATATCCCCCGCCGCTTGCCGTGGCCGCAACTCATCAACATCGTGCTCGGCGGGCGCACGCCGGAACTGCCCAACGAGACGCTCAAAGAAATGGGCTATGCCGGGGTGATCTACGCCAATGTCGCCCTGCAATCGGCGCTCAAGGGCATGCAGGCGGCGTTGGGCGAGCTTCGGCGCAAAGGACATATGGGCGACGCGATGAAACTGGTGGCCGATTTCTCCGAGCGACAGCGCTTGGTGCAAAAGGACGAGTTCGATGCGCTCGAGCGCAAATACGTCGCCAAGGACTAAGCGGCGACGGCGGCGCTGCGGGTCCCCCCGCGCCCCTAATGCATGGCCTTGCCGCCGTCGACGTTGATCGTCTGTCCGGTCATGAAATCGCTCGCGGCCGCGGACAGGAACATCACCGCTCCCACCAGATCGGCCGGCACCTGCACGCGCTCGATAGCGCGGCCGCCGATCCGCGTGGCGAGATAGTTTGCCGACGACGACTGCACCTGCGTTTCGCTCTGCGTCATGCCGGGGGTGACGGCGTTCACGGTGATGCCGAACTCGCCGACTTCGCGCGCCAAGGCGCGGGTGAAGCCGATGACGCCGGCTTTCGAGGTGGTGTAGTGCAGCCGGTTGGGCGTTCCTTCCCACACCCGCGACGACGAGATGTTGACGATCTTGCCGCGCCGTTGCGCCTTCATCGCCGGGAACACCGCGCGGCAGGACAGGAACATGCCGCGCAGGTTGACGGCCATGACGCGATCCCATTCCTCGACCGGGATTTCGAGCCAGGAGCGCCGCGGCAGCACGCTCATCAGCGAGGCGTTGTTGATGAGGACGTCGATCGCGCCGAAGCGCTCGAGCGCGGCCTGCGCCATGGCTTTCGTCGACTCTTCGCTGGCGATGTCGGTTGCGAGACCGATGGTCTCGAAGCCTTGCGCGGCAAGCGCCTCGGCCACGGATTGCGCGGCCGCGCCGTCGATGTCCGCCGCGACCACCCGGGCCCCCGCCTTGGCGAATTCCTGCGCATAGACTTTGCCGATCCCTTTGCCGCCGCCAGTGATGATGACGGAGCGGCCGGTCAAATCAAAGCGCTCGTTCATGGTGCTGCCTCGATGGATCAAGCGCGGATACCACCACGCGTGGCGACAAGCCGTCGCGATAGTGGGTTCAAGCCAATCGGATGACGGGCCATTGCACCGCGCCTCCGATCTTGACCTATCGCCTTCGACCTTGACCTATAATGTGGTAGCTGCATCAGGTTGTTCATGGCCATTCCTGCAAATCTCGAACTGGCCGCGCGTGGCGGGCGCCGACGCACGAGCCTCGCACGGCTCTACCTCGAGCACGAGCGCCTAGCGATCGGCGGCGGCACGCTCGTCGCCGCGCTGCTGGTTTGGGAGGCGCTCGGGCGCAGCGGCCTCGTCGATCCGCTGTTCATCTCCTCCCCCACGCAGGTCGCGCAGGCAGGCTGGCAATTAAGCCACGATCGCGATTTCTGGAACGACGTTGAGGTCAGCGCAACCGAATTCATCCTGGGCTACGGCGCGGCACTGGCGCTGGCGATTCCACTCGGGCTCGCCGTCGGTTTGTCGAAGCGGCTGCAATACATGATCGGCCCGTTCGTCGACACGCTCAACGCCGTGCCGCGGGTGACGCTCTTGCCCCTCATCATCATCTGGTGCGGCATCGGCATCTGGTCCAAGGTCGTGGTCGTTTTTCTCGGCGCCGTCATCCCGATCCTCATCAACACCCAATCCGGCGTCAAGACGAGCGAAGCGCGCTTCATCCGGGTGGCGCGCAGCTTCTCCGCCTCCAGAGTGAAGATTTTTTCGAGCATCATCCTGCCGGGCACCGTGCCCTTCATCTTCACCGGCTTGAAATACGGCGCCGGCCGGGCGCTGCTCGGGGTCGTCGTCGGCGAGCTCTACGCATCGACGGCGGGCCTCGGCCACATGATCGCTGACGCCGGCAATACGTTTCAAACCGACGTCGTCTTTTTCGGCGTGCTGCTGTTCATGGCCGCGGGGCTGATCGTGGTCGCGCTGCTCAATGCCGTCGAGCGGCGCTTCGAAAAATGGCGGCCGGACCCGCGTTGAGCCGATCATGATGGACGCGGCAGATAACGGGCGCAACGGCATGAGCTCGACCGGCCCCATGCGCGCGGCAAGCGGCGAGTTGCACATGCCGGCGGCCTTGCGTTGGTATCTCGCGCATGAGTGCGCTATTCTCGGCACGCTGGTGGTGATGCTGGTCCTGATCGGCTGGGAAGGCCTCGAGCGCGGCTGGTGGGCCGACTTGCTGCGCCCGCTGCTGGGGGCTTCGGCCGAGCGATTGCAGCTCAAGCCGATCTTCATCTCCTCGCCCACGCTCATCGCGGCGGCCGCCTTTCGCATGTTCTTCGTGACTGGGGAGATCTGGCGCGACCTCGCTTGGAGCGGCGTCGGCTACGTCCTCGGCCTTGTTCTGGCGATCGCGGTCGGCATTCCGCTCGGCCTCGCCGGGGGTTGGTATCGGCGCTTCTCCTACGCGGTCGAGCCGTTCCTCTCGGCGCTCAACGCCACGCCGCAAGTGGCATTCCTGCCGCTGATCGTGGTTTGGGTTGGCACCGGGCTCGGCGAACGGGTCTTGATCATCTTCCTCCTGGCGGTGCTGCCGCTCGCGATCAACGCTCACGCGGCGGTTCGCACCACGGATCCGCGCCTGGTCAAGGTCGCATCGAGCCTGGGCGCCGGCGACTGGCGGCTGTTTCAAACCATCATCCTGCCGAGCTCGGTCCCCTTCCTGCTGGCGGGGCTGCGGCTTGCGATCGGCCGCGGGATGATCGGCGTGGTCGTCGGCGAAATCTACGGTTCGGCGGCGGGCATCGGCGCCATGATCAACCAGGCGGGAGCGCGCTTCCAGACCGACAAGGTCTTCGTCGGCGTGCTCACCATCGTCGCCGCCGGGGTGGTATTGGTTGAGATCGTGCAACGGATCGAGCGCCGGGTCGATGTCTGGCGTGCGCCGGCCTGACCGCACCAGCCGCATCATGAACGCCAAGCTCGAAGCCCAGGACATTCGGCTGGAATATGTCCAGCCCCGCACCAATACTCGGCTGGTGGCGCTCGATGGCGTCGACTTGAAGATCATGGACGGCGAATTCGTGTCGATCGTGGGGCCGTCCGGCTGCGGCAAGACCACGTTCCTCTCGGTGGTCGACGGTTTGATCGCCGCGAGCGCGGGCCGCATCCTGGTCGACGGTCGGATGGTGACGAAGCCGGGGCCGGACCGCGCGGTTGTGTTCCAGGATGCCTCGCTGCTGCCGTGGCGGACGGTGCTCAACAATGTCCGCTACGGACTGGAGTGCCTCAACGTCGGCGCGCGCGAGGCCAACGAGCGCGCGTCGCATTTCATCGAGATGGTCGGCCTCTCCGGCTTCGAGCATCATTATCCCTACGAGCTGTCGGGCGGCATGCAGCAGCGCGTGAACCTTGCGCGCGCGCTGGTCATGGATCCGAAGATCTTGCTGATGGACGAACCGTTCGCATCGCTCGACGCGCAAACCCGCGAAGTGATGCAGGAGGAGCTACTGCAAATCTGGGTGAAGGCGAAAAAAACCGTGCTGTTCGTGACCCATCAAATCGACGAAGCGATCTATCTATCGGACCGTGTCGTGGTCTTTTCCGGCCGGCCGGGAAAGGTCAAGGAGACGATCGCGGTAGTCATCGAGCGACCGCGCCGGCTGGCGGTGAAACGCGAGGCGCGTTTCCACGCAATCGAAGATCGCATCTGGAGCCTGATCGAGGAGGACGTGAAGGCCGACCGCAACCGGCGCAACGTTGACCGGAGCGATCGCAGTTTCTAGAGCATGGTGGGTCCGCTCGATCGATAACGAGGGGCAGCTCCGGGAGGATGCAATGCGGTCAGGCAGGTTTCGCATCACGGCGGCTTCGCTGATAGCGTTGGCGCTGGGCGCGGCGGCGACGTCCGCCCGAGCCGCCGATCCGATCCCGTTCAAGATCGGCATCTCAGCCCCGGTCGTGACCATCTTTCCGGTCTGGATGGGGGAGGCCGGCGGTTTTTACGAGAAGGAAGGGCTCAAAGTCGATGTCATCAATATGGAAGGCGGCACGCGCGGCCTGCAGGTGCTGCTCTCCGGCGAAATCCAGGGCATGCATGTGGGGCTCGCGCCGGCCGTTCTCGCCAACAAGCAGGGAGCCGACCTGCGGCTGGTGACCTCGACCTGCAACACCATCCCGATCACCATGTTCACCAAGGCCGGGGTCGGCATGGGCGACCTCAAAGGCAAGACCTTCGGCATCAGCACCTTCGGCTCCGAGACGGACGTTGCCATCAGCATTCTGCTCAAAGAGCTCGGCCTCACCCGCTCGGACGTCACCATTTCGCAGATCGGTGGGAGCTCGCAGCGCTTCGCCGCGCTCATCGCCGGCCGCATCGACGTCGCTCCGTTGATCGAGCCGGCCATCACGCTGGCGAAGGAACGAGGCTTCAACCCCATCATCGATCTGGCGGCCGCCAAAACGCCGTGGATTTTCGATTCCGTCGTCGTCACCAGCAGCTATCTCAAGGGCAATCGCGCCACGCTGACGCGCTTCGTGAAGGCGTACGTCGCCGGCGCCTACCTCGCGCTTGCCGACGAGAACAAGGCCAAGGAGGTGATCGCGCAAAAGTTCAAGACCAACGACGCGAAGGTCATCGCAGCCACCTATGCCGACTTCAAGCGCCTAATGCCGCGCGACGCGGCGCCCTCGCTCGCGGGCGCCAAGAACGTGCTCTCCCAGCTCGAGGCGATCGGGACCGACGTCGGCAGCAAGAACGCCAACGACTACCTCGACCTCGGCATCATCGACACGCTGAAACAAGAGGGGTATTTCGCGCAGCTCGAGAAGACATATCCGGTGAAATGAGCCGCCGAACGATGACGCAAATTCCGCTGTCCTCGCCAACGCGGGAATGACGATCACCGGATCGCCCGCCTTCGCGGGCGTGGCGGGCTGTGATGTCGCGGAGCTCCGATTTGAACGCCATCGACCTCGAAGTCATTTATCAGTCCACCCTGCAGACCGCGCGCGAGCTCACGCTCAACATGTTGCGCACGGGCTATTCCACCATCATCAAGGAAAGCCAGGATTTCACCTTCGCCGTCTTCGACGGCGCCGGCCGCCTGGTGGCGCAGGGCATCCCGCAACCGCTGCATATCGGGCCGCTGGC
>JBKOXY010000340.1:0-6022 GCA_046725125.1 Pseudomonadota bacterium
GACCGTTTTGCCGCTTTCAGGCGGCAGCCGGTGTCGCCGAACGCGGCGACCGCCGTCAGCGTCGGCTTGAGAACGGGCAGCGGCAAGTTCTCGATGCTTGCGGATTTGGTCCCCGCTGCGAGCGGCAATTCGCACACCAGCACCGGGAATGCGGCGTCAGGCAGGGCGCGAACGTTCATCGCTTGCTCGCTGCCGTCGATGGCGATCGCCGGACACCGCGTGGCGTGCGCGACCACGGCCCGCGCGACCGCGCCCTGCGGACCGAGCACGACATAGGCGGCCTCGAGCTTTACCGATTGCGCATGTCCCGCGACCGGCGTCAGCGCGCAAGCCAGAGCGAACGCACGCGCTACGAGTCGATATGCTGGTCGATCCGATCGAGCTGGCATGTGTCGCGGATGCGATGCAGCGTCAGCGTGTCGAAGACGCGGGTGAACGCGCTTAGGGCGGATGCTGCGCTGCGCCCGGGGGTAGTGAACTAGCGCGAATAGAACTCGACCACGAGGTGCGGCTCCATCTGCACGGGGTAGGGCACGTCGGAAAGCTGCGGGATGCGGATGAGCTTCGCCGTCATTTTCGAATGGTCGACCTCGATATAGTCCGGCACGTCGCGCTCGGCCAGCGCGACCGACTCCAGTACGATCGCGAGCTGCTTCGACTTCTCCTTGACCTCGACCAGATCGCCGACTTTGACGCGATAGCTCGCGATCGTGACGCGCCGACCGTTCACGCTGATGTGGCCATGGCTGATGAACTGGCGCGCGGCGAACACGGTGGGCACCAGCTTGGCCCGGTAGATCATGGCATCGAGCCGGCGCTCGAGCAGCCCGATCATGTGTGCGCCGGAATCGCCCTTCATGCGGATGGCTTCGGCGTAGATGCCGTGGAACTGCCGCTCGGAAATATTGCCGTAATAGCCCCGCAGTTTTTGCTTGGCGCGCAATTGCACGCCGTAGTCGGAGAGCTTGCCTTTGCGGCGCTGGCCGTGCTGGCCGGGACCATATTCGCGGCGGTTGACGGGGCTCTTTGGGCGGCCCCACACATTCTGCCCCATACGGCGGTCGATCTTGTATTTCGCCTCGTGGCGCTTGGTCATCGCGTCCTCATGGGTTGCTTGCTAGAGGATCGCGCCCTCCTCTGTTCCGGCTGTCCCGGAACCGACAGGTCTTGGCCGAAGCGGCGGGCAAGACCGCGGGGTCGCGAAACGCCGCGCAGGCCTGAAGGCTCGCGCGGCGCGGGGTTTCTAGGGGCAAAGCAGGGTCAAGTCAAACCGCTTCTACTCGATCTCCTGGTAGACGTCGATTTCGATCGAGCCGGGAAGGAGCGAGCGCCAGGTCTGCAGATAGGCCTGCATGCGCGGGTCGCTGGCGACGCGCTGGCGGTTGAGCTCGATGACCTCGTGCGTTTCGTATTCGATTTCGTGAACGAACCGCGCCGGATCGTCGACGTTTTGCAGCAGGCGCATGCGCCGACCGCCGAACGCCTCGTAGAACGGCGCCGCCGACTTCAACAGTGAGGCAAGGTGGCTTGAATTTGCCGTCGGCAGCGTGAATTTGAACTGCACGGTTCGTCGCACCGTCTGTGAGTCGTTCGCCATCGTTTTGCGCCCCGTCGCAGGAATCTGGCCCCGGGCGATGCTAGAGCGGTTTGCGCTCCGTTGGAATCGAAAACCGCTTGCGCCACGGGCGTTGGATGCGGTTTCTCGTCGAAGACGCCTCAGCCACCGAGTCCGAAACGCGCCAGCGCCGCGCCGAGCGCGGCCGACGGCGGCCGGCCTGAGGTGAACACGATGCGCGCGGGAGAGGCCGGCGCATCGCCCGCCTTTGGCCCGCTCAAATCGGCGACCCGCCGCGCGATCGCCGGCGCGGGATCGACGAAGGTCACCGGCCAAGGCGAAAGCCGCTCGAAACGGTCGAGCAGCAAGGGATAATGCGTGCAGGCGAGCACGACCGTATCGGTGCGCCGCCCGCCGGCATCGACGAAACAGGGCGCGATCTCTTGCGCGATCAGATCGTCGGCGACGGGCGCGCCATGGAGCTCGGCCTCCGCGAAGCCCGCAAGCCGCGCCGAGCCGACCAGCTTGACGTCGCTGCCATTGGCGAAGTCGCGGATCAGCGCGCGGGTATATTCGCGGCCGACCGTCGCCTCGGTGCCAAGCACCGCCACGCGTTTGCTGCGCGAGCCGGCGCAGGCCGGCTTGATCGCGGGCACAGTGCCGACGAACGGCACGCTAAAGCGCGTGCGCAAATGCGGCAGCACCAGCGTCGAGGCGGTGTTGCACGCGATGACGATGAGGTCGGGACGGTGGGTCTCGATCAGCTCGCCCATGAGCGCGCCGACCCGCGCGACGAGCTCGGCCTCGCCGCGGCCGCTATAGGGAAAGAAGGCATCGTCGGCGACGTAGACGTAGCGCGCATCGGGCCGCACCTTAGCGACCTCGCGAAAAACGGTGAGGCCGCCGAGCCCGGAATCAAAGACGAGAATGGTGGTAGCCACGGCGGCTGTTGGTACGAAAAGAACGGCTGTCGGGCAATGTCGTCGCGAAGCGCGCGAAGCGGGTGCGGCGGTCGCGTCCTGCGGCACGCGCGCAGAATCGCCGCGCGTTGCGGCCATTTGCGCGCGTTAAGACATCATTCACCTTTGCGAAAAATCGTCGAAATTTGATACAACCCATGCGTGCACAGCCCGAAAGCAACAAGGCCGGCCCGGGCTTTGCATTCGGGACGAGCCGCGGTGGCTCAAAAACAAGACTTCGGTCTAAGCCGGCGCGCGGCTGCGATCGGACGCGGCCGCGGTCTTGCCGAACACCCGCTCGAAGATCGTGTCGACGTGCTTGAAATGATAGCCGAGGTCGAAGTTTTCCTCGAGCTCGGCGGCGCTGAGGTGCTTGCGCACATCCTTGTCGGCTGCGAGCAGCGAGAGGAAGTCGCCTTCGCCCTTCCAGACCCGCATGGCATTGCGTTGCACGATGGCGTAGGCATCCTCGCGCGCCACGCCCTTGTGGGTGAGCGCGAGCATCACCCGTTGCGAATGTATGAGGCCGCCGAGCCGCTCGAGGTTCTTTTTCATGTTGTCGGGATAGACGATGAGCTTGTCGATGATGCCGGCGAGGCGCGCCACCGCGAAGTCCAAGGCGGCAGTGGCATCAGGGCCGATCACACGCTCGACCGAGGAGTGCGAAATGTCGCGCTCGTGCCAGAGCGCCACGTTCTCCAGCGCCGGCGTGACATAGGCGCGCACCACGCGGGCAAGCCCGGTCACGTTCTCCGAGAGCACGGGGTTACGCTTGTGCGGCATGGCGGAGGAGCCCTTTTGACCTTCGGAAAAGAACTCCTCGGCCTCCAGCACCTCGGTGCGCTGCAGGTGCCGGACTTCGGTGGCGAGCCGCTCGACCGACGAGGCGACCACGCCCAGCGTGGCGAAATACATGGCGTGCCGATCGCGCGGGATGACCTGCGTCGAGACCGGTTCGACGGCCAGTCCCATGGCGCTGGCGACGTGCTCCTCCACGCGCGGATCGACCTGCGCGAAGGTGCCGACCGCGCCGGAAATGGCGCTGGTCGCGACCTCGGTTCGCGCGCAGATGAGGCGTTCCTTGGCGCGAAAGAATTCGGCGTAGGCGTAGGCGAGCTTGACGCCGAAGGTCGTGGGCTCGGCGTGAATGCCGTGGGAGCGCCCGATGGTCGCCGTGTTCTTGTGCTCGTAGGCGCGGCGCTTGAGCGCCGCCAGCAGCGCGTCGACGTCGGCGATCAAGAGATCGGCGGCGCGCACGAGCTGCACGTTGAGGCAGGTGTCGAGCACGTCGGAGGAGGTCATGCCCTGATGCACGAAGCGCGCTTGCGGCCCCACGATCTCGGCGAGGTGGGTGAGGAAGGCAATCACGTCGTGCTTGACGTCGCGCTCGATCGCATCGATGCGCGCGATGTCGAACTTCGCATGCTTGCCCTTGTCCCAGATTGCCTTGGCCGCGGCCTTCGGAATGATGCCGAGCTCGGCCATGGCGTCGGCCGCATGCGCTTCGATCTCGAACCAAATGCGGTAGCGCGTCTGCGGATCCCAGATCGCGGCCATTTCGGGCCGAGTGTAGCGCGGGATCATGGGCGGCCTTGGCAAGTCATAGCCGCGCTGTAGCAGATCGCCGCGGCAAGCTCAATTCGGGCACGGGATGACCGTCGCTGCCGAATTGCTGCCAGTCGGCGCTCTTGATAGAATCGGCAAAATAACTCGCGCAGAACGAACAAGGAAAGAGACACCATGATCAGATCGTCGTTAGCGACCGCGCTTGCCGCCACAGTTGCGGCTGGGCTCTCATCCGCGCCGCCAGCGTTCGCGCAAGATGAATCGGATCAGCGACTGGGCACCGTCCACTTCGCGACGTCGTGCAACGAGACTGCGCAGCGTCGCTTCGATCGGGGGATGCGATACCAGCATTCATTCTGGTATCGCCAAGCCAAGGAATATATTCGAGGATGTTGCGAAGGCCGATCCCGAATGCGGCATGGCCTTCTGGGCATCGCGCTGACGCTGCTCAACAATCCGCACGGCGCGCCGCCGGCGTCGAATCTCCCGCTCGGGCTTGCGGCCATCCAGAAGGCCAAGGCCATCGGCGCCAAGACGCAGCGCGAGCGCGACTACATCGACGCGCTCGCCGTCATGTACGTCGATTACGACAAGATCGACCACCGTAGTCGTGTGCAGGCCTATCTCAAGGCGATGGAGGCATTGGCGGCACGTTATCCTGAGGATGACGAAGCGCAGATCGCTTATGCCATCACGCTCAACGTCGCGGCGTCGCCGGCGGATAAAAGCTATGCCAATCAGCTCAAAGGCGCAGCCATCCTGGAGCCGATCTTCAAGCGCCAGCCCCAGCATCCCGGTGTCGCCCACTATCTGATCCACCTCTACGACTATCCACCGATCGCCGAGAAGGGCCTCGACGCCGCCATGCGCTACGCCAAGATTGCGCCGGCCGCGCCGCATGCGCAGCACATGCCGTCCCACATCTTCACCCGCGTCGGCTACTGGAAGGAATCCATTGCCGCCAATCAAGCCTCGGTGCGTGCAGCCAAAGCCGACAAGGCAGCCACCGATCAGCTGCACGGGCAGGACTACATGGTCTATGCCTATCTGCAGCTCGCCCAAGACAACAATGCCCGCGCCGTCATCGACGAGATGGCGAAATCAGCCAACCTCGGTCCCGACGAACGTGGCGGCCCCTTTGCGCTTGCGGCAAGTCCGGCGCGTTACTTGGTCGAGCGTGGGGATTGGCAGGGCGCCGCGGAGCTCGAGGTCAAGCCGTCCAAGTTCCCCTTTATCATGGCGATCACACATTTCGCGCGCGCGCTCGGCGCGGCGCGCGCGGGCCACCCGGAGGCGGCAAAGGCCGACATCGCCAAGCTCGCCGAACTGCGCGACCAGCTGCGCGAGGCGAAGGATGCCTATTGGGCCGAGCAGGTCGATATCCAGTGGCAGGCTGCGAGCGCTTGGCTCCTCTACGCCCAGGGCAGGTACGACGACGCGCTCAAGACCATGAGCGCGGCGGCCGACGCCGAGGACAAGACCGAGAAGTCGCCGGTCACGCCGGGGCCACTGGCGCCGGCGCGCGAGCTTTATGGCGCGATGCTGCTCGACCGCGGCATGGCCAAGGATGCGCTCGCCGCCTACGAGGCGACGCTAAAGAAGGAACCGCACCGCCTCGGCGCCACCATCGGCGCGGCGAAAGCGGCGGAGAAGGCCGGCGATCTGGCCAAGGCGCGGCAGCACTATGCCGCCGCGGTGGCGCTCGCCGAGAATGCCGATCCGGTCCGCCCCGAGGTCGCTGCCGCGCGGGCGTTCGCGGCGCAGGCGCGTTGATCGCGACTGCTAACCGATTAGCGTTTTGCTGCCGGCCCGTCGTTCGCATCGCCCGCCGTCGTCCGCGCGACGCGAACGTCGCGGGTACCCCTCGTGGGGACGACAGCGTATGAGCCGATGAGTTGGGCTCGGGATAGGTGGCTATAATGCAGCGCAGCTAACTCGCCAG
>JBKOXY010000210.1:0-5495 GCA_046725125.1 Pseudomonadota bacterium
ACCGACGGCAACGGAGCTGGCGGCCGACCTCGGCCTCGATCACGGCTATCTCAGCCGCATCCTGCGCGGCTTCAACGAACGCGGGTTCATCACCAAGGCACCATCGCCACACGACCGACGGCAAATCCTTTTGTCGCTGACGGCCAAAGGCCGCATGGCGTTCGCGCCGCTCGACCAGCGTTCGCAGAGCGAAATCGCCGCGATGATCGGCAAGCTGTCCGTGGCGGACCAGGACCGCATCGTCGCCGCCATGCGCACGATCGAAAGCGCGCTGGGCGAAGCGTCCACGCCGCAAATCCCCTATGTGCTGCGGCCTCCCCGCCCCGGCGACATGGGTTGGATCGTGACCCGCCACGGTGCTCTCTACGGGGAGGAATACGGCTGGGACGAGCGGATCGAAGCGCTGACGGCGGAAATCATCGCGGCCTTCGTCCGCAACCATGATCGCAAGCGCGAGCGCTGCTGGATCGCGGAGCGCGAGGGCGAGAATGTCGGATCGGTTCTGCTGATGCGGGACACAGAGGAGGTCGCCCGGCTGCGCCTCCTCCTGGTCGAGCCCAAGGCGCGCGGGCTCGGCATTGGCGCCCGGCTGGTCGAGGAGGCGCTGCGCTTTGCGCGCGAAGCGCGCTACCGCAAGGTCACGCTGTGGACCCAAAGCGTGCTCACCGCCGCCCGCCGCATCTATGAGCGCGTGGGCTTTAAGCTCATCCAGCAGGAGAGCCACGATACCTTCGGGAAAGAGCTCATCGGCGAGACGTGGGAGCTGGAGCTGCGCTAGCAGCCGGATCCGACTATCAGCTCATCTGCTGTCGTCCCCGCGCGAGCAGATCAAAACCCATGAAGACGCGGCGCTACACCGTCGCGCCCTTGGCTTTGGCGCGGCGCAAATGCTCCTCGAGGCGCGGCATGATCTCGACGAAATTGCAGGGACGGTAGCGGTAGTCGAGCTGGTGCAGGAGGATCTCGTCCCAGGCGTCGCGGCAGGCGCCGGGCGAGCCCGGCAGGCAGAAGATGTAGGTGCCCCCGGCAACGCCGGCGGTCGCGCGCGTCTGGATCGCCGAGGTACCGATCTTGGCCTGGCTGACCAGCAGGAACATCGTGGCGAAGCCGTCCATGCGTTTCTCGAACAAGGGCTCGACCGCCTCCGGCGTCACGTCGCGGCCGGTGAAGCCGGTGCCGCCGGTAGTGATGATGACGTCGATTGCAGGATCGGCGATCCAGTGTTCGACCCGCGCGCGGATTTTTTCCACGTCATCAGTCACGATGGCGCGGCCGGCGATCGTGTGGCCAGCCTTTTCGGCGCGCTCGAGCAATGTCGCGCCGGACCTGTCGTCGGCGAGGGCGCGCGTGTCGGAAATCGTCAGCACCGCGATCTTCAGCGGTATGAATTGCCTGCTGTCGTCGATTCCGGGCATGACGCGCCGTTTACTCGGTAACGCGTAGGGTGGGCAAAGGCGCCAGCCTGAAGTCGACGCGTGGGCAAAGCTCTATCGGCGCCGTGCCCACGCGCAGAGACGACAGGGCAGCTTTGCCCACCCTACAGGGCTCGCGCTCGCTCATTACTCACAGCTGCGCGGCAAAGGTGTTGCAGCTTGCGACCGACCCTGAGCGGAAGCCGGTATTGAACCAGCGTTGGCGCTGCTCGGAGCTCCCGTGGGTAAAGGAATCGGGAACCGCGTAGCCCTGCGATCGTCGCTGCAGCGTATCGTCCCCGATCGCGGCCGCGGTGCGTAACGCCGCCTCCGCGTCGCCCGGTTCGATGAATGCGGGTTTGCCTTCGCTCTTGAGCATTTCGTTCTCGCGGTTCGCCCACACGCCGGCGAGGCAATCGGCCTGCAGCTCCACCTGCACCTGGATATGGTTCGCCGCCGCCTTGCTGTCGGCCGCGCGTTGCGCCTGTTGTGCCTTCGGCAGGATGCCCAGCAGATTCTGCACGTGATGGCCGACCTCGTGGGCGATCACGTAGGCCTGCGAAAACTGGCACGCCCTGCTGCCGACGTCGCAGCCGCGAAAGCGCGTCGCGATCTGATCGAAGAACGAGGTGTCGAGGTAGACCTTCTGATCGGCCGGACAGTAGAACGGTCCCATGGCGCTTTGCGCGGCTCCGCCGCAACTGGCGTGCGTCGCGCCGCGATAGAGAACCAGCACGGGTGCGCGGTAGATCTTGCCATCCTTGGCGAAGACTTGCTTCCACTGCAGTTCGGTGCTGCCGAGCACCTTGCTCACGAAGCGGCCCATATCGTCCTGCGGCGCGCCGGTGCGGCGCGCCGTGGGAGGCGCCTGCACCTGCGGCCGACTGGGACCGGTCAAGACCTCGGCGCCGCCGATGAGCAAGCTCGGGTCGATGCCGAGCGCCCAGCCGATGAGACCGAGCGCCACGATCGCGCCGATGCTCAATCCGCCGCCGCCGATCGGAAGGCCGAAACCGCCCCCGCCGCCACCAAAACCGCCTTCTTCGCGTCGATCCTCGACGTTGCCGCTTTCCGGCAGATCGTCCAAGCGCATCGCTTCGCCTCCTTGCCCGCGGCCGGTCACACGGCCGCCGCAGCGGTTGCTTTTCGGTTACCACCGCGCCGATCAACGCGCCTGCGCCAGTATAGTTGCTAAGCATTTCTTTCCCAATAGCCGCGCGCGGCCTTAAGCCGATTTTTACCCGCGGCCCTCATAGTCCGCGCCGTCGGTTGTAGGTCCCGCGTCACCGGCCGCGTCGCCTGAGTCAGAGTCCTGAGTCATGGTTGCATCGCGTCGCGGGGCGTCCGCTCGGGCGCCCCGCGTCAGTTTCACGGCAGGCGAGAGCGGCCGAATTCTCATCGGCGACTGCGTTGCCGAGATGGCAAAGCTGCCGGCGGAATCCGTCGACCTCGTTTTTGCCGATCCACCCTATAACTTGCAGCTGCAAGGCGACCTCAAGCGTCCCGACGATTCGCGCGTCGACGCGGTCGACGACGATTGGGACAAGTTTTCGAGTTTTTCCGCTTACGACGATTTCACCCGCGCCTGGCTCATCGCATGCCGGCGCGTGATGAAGCGCGAGGCGACGCTCTGGGTGATCGGCTCCTATCACAACATCTTCCGCGTCGGCGCGCTGCTGCAGGATTTGCGCTTCTGGATCCTCAATGACGTGGTGTGGCGCAAATCAAATCCGATGCCGAATTTTCGCGGGCGGCGCTTCACCAACGCGCACGAGACCCTGATCTGGGCGGCGCGCGAACCGGGGGGCAAGGGCTATACCTTCAATTACGAAGCGCTCAAGGCCGGCAACGACGACGTGCAGATGCGCTCGGACTGGACCATTGCGCTCTGCACCGGCGAGGAACGGCTCAAGGGCGGCGACGGCAAGAAGCTGCATCCGACGCAAAAACCCGAGGCGCTGCTGGCGCGGGTCATTCTCGCCTCCTCGCGGCCCGACGACCTCGTGCTCGATCCATTCTGCGGCAGCGGCACGACCGGCGCGGTGGCCAAGCGGCTTGGGCGGCGCTTCATCGGGATCGAGCGAGAGGCGGCCTATGCTGCGGCCGCGCAAGCGCGCATCGCCGCTGTCGCGCCGCTTCCCGCGCCGGCGCTCGCGTCCTTCATGACCGCGCGCGAGGCGCCGCGCGTGCCGTTCTCGGCGCTGATCGAGCGCGGCCTCGTCGCACCGGGCGCGCGCCTGTGCGACGTCAAGCGCAAGGTCGAAGCGCTAGTGCGCGCCGACGGCGCCATCGCGCTGGGCGAGACGGTCGGCTCCATCCACCGCATCGGCGCTCTGGCGCAGGGGTTGGACGCTTGCAACGGCTGGGCGTTCTGGCACGTAGAGACGACCACGGGCCTCATCTCGATCGACGCGCTGCGCGCGCAGATCCGGGCGCAGATGCGAATCTAACGGCCGCACGCCATCGTCAACTTCGAGAGCTGCCGACGTCGGCATCAAGCGCGGAAACGCTCGATCAACTCCGCTTCAGGGTCGGCGCCCAAACCCGGGGCGTCGGGCACCTCGACGCCCCCATCGACAACCGGCACGCTCGCGCCGTAGGGCATCAGCGCCAGCTCGCAAAAGAAGCGCTCGAGGGTGCTCTCGCGCTGCTTTGCGGCCAGGACATGCAGCGTCGCCAAATAACCCGGGCCGAAATATGGTGCGTGCGGCACGCAGGTGACGCCATCCGCTTCCGCCTCGCTGCAGATGCGCCACAGGGCGGTGAGCCCGCCGATCTTCACCGCGCTCGGCTGCGCGTAATCGACGGCGCCGGCCGCGATCATCTTGCGGAAGTCGAGCGCCCCGGTTGCGTTCTCGCCGGCCGCGGTCGGCACGCCGGTCGCACGCCGCAGCGCCGCGAGCGAGGAAAAATCCTCGGGCGGCCAGATCGGCTCCTCGACCCACAAGGGCTTCGACGACGCCATCGCCATCACCGCCGCGGTTGCCGCATCCGGCAGCCAAGCGCAATTGGTATCCACCATGATCGGCACGTCGCGGCCAGCGACCTCGCGCGTCGCCGCCACCGTCTGCGCGGTGCGTTCATGCAGCTTGATCCGGCGGTAGCCGCGCTCGAGCGCACGCGCCACGTTGCGCCGCACGTGCTCGACCGAGCCGCCGTAGCTCAACAAGGATGCATAGGCTTCGACGCGCCGTCGCCGCCGACCGGCGAGGAGCGCATGCACGGCCACGCCTTCGAGCTTGCCGCGCAGGTCCCACAAGGCGATGTCGAGCCCGCTGATGGCATGGATCACGGGCCCGGCGCGCCCGAGATTGTGCAGCGCGCGCTCGAGCCGCGACGTCAGCGCGACATCGGTCGCGTCTTGGCCGAGCGCGAGCGGTGACACCCAATGGTCGAGCGCCGCGACGGTTGCCTGCCAACCGCCACCGTAGGCTTCGCCCCAGCCGACGACGTCGCGGTTGGTCGTGACGCGCACCAGCAGCGTATCGATCGTGGTGCGCGGGCGCCCCGCAAACAGCGGCGGCGGCGCCCCATGGTCCATGGGGATGCGAAGCGGGATCGCCTCGATCCGTTCGATGGTGACCGCAGACATGTGCGCGTTCACTCAGCCCGCCTTGCGGTGGCTCATGGCGTGACCCCCCGCCTTGCTGCTCAGCGCACCGCAAAGGGCGAATTGTAGGGCCGCCCGAAAGGCACGCCTGCCGTCACGGTCTGCACTGGTTTGAGATAGGCGCGACCCGTGCGCGTATTGTTGCGGGTGTCGACGAAGGACACGTTGCCCTCGACCAATTCCATGATCGCCACGTCGCCGGGCGCCCCGACCTGGAGTGTTCCAAGCTTTGCCGCGCGGTTGATCACTTTGGCGGGGTTGCTGGTCGCCATGGCGACGACCTGCTCGAGCGTGAAGCCGAGCCCCATGAACTTGCTCATGACCCAGGGCAGGTACGGCATGCCGGGCGTGTTGCCGGAGAACACGTGGATATCCGAGGAGATGGTGTCGGGCGTGCAGCCCTGCGCGATCGCCGGCTCGGCGACCGTGTAGTCGAAACTGCCACCGCCGTGGCCGACGTCGAAGACTACGCC
>JBKOXY010000526.1:0-6780 GCA_046725125.1 Pseudomonadota bacterium
CCCGGATCATGCACGAGGTGAGGCGTTTTTGCGCGTTTGGTGAGCAGGCGCGGGCTGACGATCCGACCGGATGGATCGTGTGTGAGACCACTCATTGTGCGACGCGTTTGGGTTGATGTGCCTGTGTCGGCGGCTCGGCGGGCGCGCGGCCCCGGTGCTCACGGACCGGACGGCAACAGGCGGAGCGCGACAGCGCGGAACAACGCGCCCTGCGGGCAACTCGTGGGCAGCTGGACGCGGATGCGTGCGAGATGCTCGATCACGCGTGCGCCGATTTTGATCAGGCGCTCGCGGATTGTCGCGAACTCGGCACTGGCGAGCGGATTGGTCTGCGGGATCGCGGCGCGCACGCCATGCATCAGCCAGAACGCGGCGGTGTGAAGAACGAGCCGCACCTGATTGGCCGTTGCGCTGTGACACGACATGCGATCGGACGCCAACTGAGCCTTGTGCAGCTTGATCAGGTTCTCCATCTGCCCGCGCTGGCAATAGACGTTCTCGTAAAGGTGCTGCGCCGAGCCCTCGAGCGAGGTGACGACATAGCGGATGTCGACCTCCTGGCGCATGCCGGTCTCTCCGGCCTCCGGCTGCAGCGAGCACTCGAGCCGGGCCACCACCCTGCGCGGCCGTTTCCAGCTGCCAGCCTGGTAGGTGAAGCTCGCAAAGGTGCGCAGCTTCGCCTTGCTGCTCATGGCATGATGGAAGCGCAGATTGTCCGCGGCCTCGGCCACAAGGGCGTCGAGCGCGGCATTGCCGGCCAGCCCGAAGATGTAGTCCGCATCGTTGCTTTCCGCCCATTCCATGGCCTCGACGCGGCCGTAGTGGCTGTCGCCGCGCCAGACAATGCGTGTCCTGCGCCAATGCCTCCTCAGACGCGTCGTCACATGCTTGATGACGGTCCTCACCTCCGTGCCTTTCGGGGTGCGCGCCGGGCGCAGGATCGTCACCACCGGCGTGCCGCTGGCCACGTGATAGATGTGCATCGACGCGAAGCCGCGCTCGTCGTGATGCGCGTTCCAGAACGCAAGCTGCTGACCTCCATGCGCCGCGCAGAACGTGTCGTCGATGTCGAGGATCTCCTGCTTGCGCGGCTTCACTGTCGTGCCGGCCTGATCAACCAGAGCCGCGGCGAGCCGCGCCGCCTCCGTCCTGCTCGGCGCATTCTCCAGACGACTGATCGTCGATTGCGAGGCCAGCGGCGAGCCGGTTGTTGGACAGCGGCCGACCGCGACCTTCATCAACGGGTCATGCCGGAGCCGGTCGAGGTCGATGGCATCCTCGTGGCCGCACGCGATCGCCGACACCCGCGCCATCACCATCTCGAACATCTCATGACGGATGCGCCTCGCATCGCGCCGATCCGGCATGGCATCGGCAAGCCGCCCGCAAACGCCGAGCCGGCGCTCCGCGTGCCTCAGCAGCAGCAGACCAGCGTCCGAGGACTGGTTGCCGCCGTCAAAATCCACTGTGAGTTTCTTACGCCGGACAGATGGCAAGTCGAAGGGAAGCAGTGTAGCGTCCGTCATGGCGGCTGTGGCGCTCCGCTGATGCACGATGCAATTCGTTTGAACACCGATTTGCTACGTGAATCGCTCGCTTTGCGCCACAGCCGTCACAAAAATCTCATCCTCGTGCATAATCCGGGCTAGCATAGCGCCGATCTCGGCGGCGCTGGCGCGATGGCGGCCGTTGCCGTTCGGCTTGAATGCGGGTAGCTCGGCCTTCTCGCGGACGTAGTCCCTGCACGCAATCGGATCATCGTTGGCGAAGCTGTGCACCACGAATCCGTCAGGCGCGTTGGCGTCGAGCCTTACGCTCAAGCTGCGATCGATCCGCGAGTGGCCCGGACCCGGCGCCCTCACCTCATTGCCCTGCACCTCGCCCCCGAGTGCCCCCGAGGGATAATATTGACCCACAATATTCAGCCATCGTTAACATGGAGGCGCCCCTTCGCACAACGCCTGGCCAGCGGATGGGCTGCTTGCAACTTCTTTTGCATGCGCTGTGTGGCCCCAGTCCAACAGCGCGTAAAATCACGAGAATTCAGGGTTGCCGCGGGGCGAAGCTGCTACCAGAACCGCCCTATCCGCCTACCGCACAGTGCCGGTGACCCCGAGGGAGGGATACGCCCATGAACGGCGCCGCCATCATCGCCGAAATCCTCAAGCGCGAGGGAACGGAGTTTCTCTCCTGCTATCCCCGCAACCCCTTGATCGAAGCCTGCGCCGCGCTCGACATCCGTCCGATTCTCTGCCGGCAAGAGCGCGTGGGCGTCGGCCTGGCGGACGGCTATACCCGCATCAAGCGCGGCAAGCGCAACGGCGTATTCGCCGCCCAGGCCGGACCCGGCATCGAGAACGCCTTTCCTGGCGTCGCCCAGGCCTTTTCCGAGAACGTCCCGCTCTTGGTCATTCCGGCCGGGCTGCCGCTGGCGCGACAATATGTCCGGCCGGTATTCCGCGCCGCCGATGTCTACCGGCCGGTCACCAAGTGGTCGGCGCTGGCGCATTCGGTTCAGGAACTGCCCGAACTGATGCGGCGCGCCTATCATGCCATGCGTAGCGGCAAGGGCGGGCCCGTCCTCATCGAGATTCCGGCCGAGGTATGGGAGGCCGAGTACGAGGGCGAGCTCGATTACACCGCCGTCAAGGCCCAACGCGCAGCCCCCGATCCCGACGCGGTCAAGACCGCGGTGCGCATGCTGCTCAAGGCGAAAAATCCGCTGCTGTTGGCCGGGCAGGGCGTGCTCTATGCGCAAGCGAGCGACCGGCTCAGCGCCTTGGCCGAACTCATTCCGGCGCCGGTGGTCACCACCAATCCGGGCAAGAGCGCCATTCCCGAAAGCCACCCGCTCGCGCTCGGGGCGTCCACCCGCTCGCGGCCAAAGATGTTCACTGAGTTCATGGCCAAAGCCGATCTCGTGCTGGCCATCGGCTCGAGCCTCACCCGCACCCCGTTCGGGCCCGGCGTGCCGGCCGGCAAGACCATCATCCATTCCACCAACGACGCCGACGACATCAACAAGGAATACCGCGTCGACCATGCCGTGATCGGCGACGCCGCGCTGGTGCTCGATGCGGTTATCGCCGAGGTCGGCCGGCAAAAGGGTGCGGTCGGCGGCAATGCGCTCGCCTCGCTCAAGGAGGAAGTCGCGGCGGCCAAGAAGGGATGGCTCGCGGAATGGGGAAAGCATCTCGACTCCGAGGAAGTGCCCATCAACCAGTACCGCGTGATCCGCGATCTCATGCGCACGGTGGACCGCGACAACGTGATCATCACCCACGACTCCGGCAGCCCGCGCGAACAGCTCATTCCGTTCTGGGAGACGACCGCGCCGGGCTCGTATATGGGGTGGGGCAAGTCGACCCAGCTCGGTTACGGGCTCGGCATCACCATGGGCGCGAAGCTCGCGGCGCCGGACAAGCTTTGCGTCAACATCATGGGCGACGCGGCCATCGGCATGACCGGCATGGACATCGAGACCGCGGCGCGCAACCGCATCGCCATCCTCACCGTCGTGTTCAATAACGGCGTCATGGCGGCCGAGCGCGACGTGCTCGAGCTGTCGACCAAGAAATACGGCGCGCTGACCGTCGGCGGCAATTACGCCAAGGTGGCCGAGGGCCTCAACGTGGCCGCGACGCGCGTGGAGATGCCGGCTCACATCGCGCCGGCGATCAAGGATGCCGTGCGCGTCACCGAATCGGGTGCGCCGTTCCTGTTGGAGATCGTCGTCAAGGAAGGCTACGACTTCTCGCGCTATCCGCTCGCGGGGTTGTAGGGTCCGCTCACTCCGTCTTCCACGGAATGGCTTTGCGCTCGATTTCCTGGAACAGCACCGAGGTGATCAGCCCGAGGATGCCGATGGTCACGATTCCCACGAACATGACGTCGACCTGAAGCAGCTCCCAGGAGTTCCAGATCAGGTAGCCGATGCCGCTCTTGGTGGCGACGAACTCGGACGCGACCAGCACGATGAACGAGACCGCGAGCGCGATGCGCAGCCCTGCGAAGATCGTTGGCAGCGCGCCGAAGAACACGATGCGGGTGAACATCACGCTTTGACTCGCGCCGTAATTCTTCGCCACGTCCCAGTAGATCGACTCGATATTGGCGGCCCCGACATAGGTGTTGACGACGACCGGAAAGAACACGGCGATGGCGACGAGCGCGATCTTCGAGGCGTCGCCGAACCCGAAGGCGAGCAGGAGGAGCGGCATCAGCGCGATCTTCGGGATCGGAAACAGCGCGGCGATGAGCGGATCGACGAAGATGCGCACCGGCTTGAACATGGCCATGAGCAGCCCGACCGCGACCGCGGGCACGGCACCGATGATGTAGCCGAGGACGACGCGGTAGAGCGTGACGGCGACGTGCCATTCGAGTTCGCCGCTGCCGGCGAGCTTGACGAAGCGCTGCGCGATGTCGCTTGGCGCGGGGATGAACCGGCGATCGCCGATGCCGACCATCAGCAGGATTTGCCAGATGATGATGAGCCCGATGGGCGAGATCAGATAAAGCAAGCGCTCGCGCGCCTTGGTGGACATCTCGATCTTCATGGAGGACTCTCTGCCACGTCGAGTTGGGCGAAGCCCAACGGTACTGCGCTCATGTCTCCTCGTCGCCGCGCGCGCGCGTCACTTCGGCCTCCAGGACCTGCCAGATGTCGAGCTTGAGGCGGCCGAATTCCGGCGATGCCGACAATGTCATCAGGTTGCGCGGGCGTGGGAACGGCACGTCGATGATCTGTTTGATCCGGCCGGGATGCGCGGTCATCACCACGGTGCGGTCGCCGAGCAGCAGCGCCTCCTCGATCGAATGGGTGATGTAGATCACGGTCTTGCGCGTCCGCTCCCAGATGCGCACCAGCTCGGCCTGCAGGATCACACGGTTCTGGGCATCGAGCGCGGCCAGCGGCTCGTCCATCAGCAGCATGCCCGGGTCGGTGACGAAGGCGCGCGCGATCGCGCTGCGCTGGCGCATGCCGCCGGAGAGCTGGTGCGGATAATGCCGCCGGAATCGGGTCAGCCCCACGAGCTTCAAGGCGGCCTCGACCCGCGCCGCGGCTTCGTTAGCGGGAATGCCGCGCGTCATGAGGCCGAAGCCGACATTGGCCTCGACGCTCATCCAGGGAAAGAGGCCGCTCTCCTGGAACACCATCGCGTTCTCGACCGCCCAGCCCGACGCCTCGACTTTGATCGTGCCGCTGGTCTGGGCGGTAAGCCCCGCGAGGATGCGCAGCAGCGTCGATTTCCCGCAGCCCGATGGTCCGACGATGCAGACGAATTCGCCCGGCGCGATGCGCAGGTCGATGTCGTCGAGTGCAACTACGCGACCCGGACCACTCAAGTACTCCTTGCGCAATCCGACGATGTCGATCGCCGCGCCGCGCCGCTCGACGGCCATTGATGTCATTCCCCCGCCGATGCGTTGACTTCAGCGGCACCCGGCGAGCTTGCTCTCCTTGTTCTCGAGCACGAACGGGGGGAGCTTGCGCAGTGCGTAGTCGACGTAGCTCTTGTCCACGATCCGATCGGCCGGGAACTCGGCGTTGCTCATCTTGCTCTTGAGGAACCAAGCCTGCATGTCGAGCATGCTCTCGACATTGATAGTGCCGTTGGGGCTGCGGGCCGGCCACGGATATTTGTGCAGCAATTCCGGGCGCGTTTCGGTGCCGGTGCGGATCAGGAGATCGATCAGCGCCGCCCGCCCCGCGCCGCCGTGATAGGCCTGGCAATAGTCGCGGATGGCGCGCAGATAGGCGACGTAATAGTTGCGCACGAGCTCGCGGTTGGCGTTGGCGAAATCGGTGTTGATCATGCTCACCGCGATGGTGAGAGGATACGGCTTGACCACGTCGTCGGGGTCCTTGAAGTTCACGGCATGCCCGCCATCGAGCAATTGCGCCGTGAAGGGCGGGATCGTGATCGCAGCGTCGATCGCCTTGTTGTTGAACGCAACGGCATATTGCGTGAACGGGATGATCTTGATGTCGACATCGTTGATGGTCAGCCCGTCGCTCTCCAAAAGCTTGCCGACTTCATAGGTCGACACCGCGCCCTGGCCGTTGGTGGCGATGGTCTTGCCCTTGAGCTGCCGCAGCTGCGTGATCTCGCCCTTGAGGTCGGGGCGCAGCATCAGGTTGTGCCCGAGCGGGCTCGAGACGCGATCCAGCACCATCGTGACCGGCAGGTTCTTTTCCAGCGCGTTGAAATAGCCGGCGGAAATTCCCCCCTCCACGAGCTGCAACTGGTTCTGCGCCAACAGCGCGATCGAGTTGGCGGCGGTGTCGAGCGTCTCGGTCACGACCTTGATGCCGTAATCCTTGAAGTAGCCCTTCTCGACCGCCCACAGGATAGTGGCGGTGGAGATCGAGCGCACCGTGCCCACCTTGACGGTGACCTCTTGGGCGTAAGCCACGCTCGCGCCGCCGATGATGGCAAGACACGCAAGCAAGGTGCGCTGAACCGTCATGCGATTTCTCCCATCGAGCGTGAACGCGCTATTCGGATTTGATGAGCGATGCCCATTGCTGTCACGCCCCTCGGCCGTGTGCGGCACGGTGGACTATAGCGCAAAGCGCCGTCCCGATCATAACCGACTGCCGCGGCCAATTGGCAACGGCGTGCGTGCTTGGATAGGGTGATCGGCGAATAGATGGACCGCTGAGGCGGGTGAGAACGCAATGGCGAAGAACGACGGCGTTTCGGCGCCCCATGGACGCGGCGCCTTCATCGGGCGCGCCATGCCGCGCTTCGAGGATCTGCGGTTCGTGCGCGG
>JBKOXY010000519.1:0-6597 GCA_046725125.1 Pseudomonadota bacterium
GTCGCCATAGGCCGCGGCGACCGGGGCGAAGGAGCGGCGGTGGTGGATGGTGGGGCCGAGCCGCGCGAGCGCCTCGAAATGCTCGGGCACGCTGTAGCCCTTGTGATGCTCGAAGCCGTAGCCGGGATAGAGCAGGCCCAATCGCGTCATGAGCCGGTCGCGCGTGACCTTGGCGACGATGGAGGCGGCGGCGATCGAGGCCATGATGGCGTCGCCGCTGATCACGGCCTTGCAGTCGCAGCCGGCATCGATCCGGTCGCGGCCGTCAACGAACACGAGTTGGGGCTTGACCGGCAGGCCCGCGACTGCGCGCGCGAGCGCCCACAGCGACGCCCGCAGGATGTTGTCGCGGTCGATGCGCCACGGCGGCGCGAAGGCAACCGCGACCTGGGCGCTGGCACAAATCTTGGCGTGCAGCTTTTCGCGCGTCTGCGGATCGAGCTTCTTGGAATCATCGAGTCCGCGCGGCACGCGCTTGGGGTCGAGCACGACCGCGGCAGCAACGACCGGGCCGGCGAGCGGGCCCCTGCCCGCTTCGTCGCAGCCGGCGATCGGCCAGATGCCGCGCTTGATCGCGGCGCGCTCGCGGCGAAAGGTCGGGCGGATGTCCTGCTCGCCGAGCGGCAGGCGCACGACGCTGACGGTTGCGGCGCGGCTGGGTGTAGCGCGAGCGGATGCCGAGCGACTCATGGCGCGATGGTGCGCGCCGCGGCGCCCAAGTCAACCGTCGCGGAGTCGCCCGCTGTGAAGGGCGGGGAAAGAAAACGGCTAGAACAAGCTCAACTGCTCGGCGGCGCGCCGCGGCGGACTGAAATGGTCGGTCGTCAGCCGCGTTCGCGTCTTGTTGAAGCCGCGCTTCTCGCAGGCGAGTTCGAAGCGGCGGCCGATCATCCAGGCGACCGGCCCGCCGCCGGTCATGCGCTTGCCCCAACTCGAGTCGTAGTCCTTGCCCCCGCGGGTCTCGCGGATGAGCTTGAACACGTGGCGGTAGCGGTCGGGAAAATTGGCCATCAGCCATTCGCGGAACAGGTCGCGCACTTCGAGCGGAAGCCGCAACAGCACGTAGCCAGCCTCCCGCACGCCGACGGCGGCGGCGGCATCCAGGATGCGCTCGATCTCGGCATCGTTGAGCGCGGGGATCACCGGCGCCACCATCACCGAGGCCGGCACGCCTGCCGCGGTCAGTCGGCGCAGCGCCTCGAGCCGCCGCGCAGGAGTTGCCGCGCGCGGCTCCATCACGCGCGCGAGGTGGGCGTCGAGCGTCGTCACCGACAAGGCAACCTTGACCAGATTGCGTTGCGCCATGCGCGCGAGGATGTCGAGGTCGCGCAGCACGAGCGCCGATTTCGTCACGACGCCGACCGGATGGCCGTAGCGTTCGAGCACTTCGAGGATGCGCCGCATCACCTGATGCTCCCGCTCGATCGGCTGGTAGGGATCGGTGTTGGTGCCGATGGCGATTGTGCGCGGCAGGTAGCCGGCGGCCGACAACTCGCGTTCGAGCAGCTTGGGCGCGTCCGGCTTGGCGAACAACTTGGTTTCGAAATCCAGCCCCGGCGACAGGCCGAGATAGGCGTGGGTCGGCCGCGCGAAGCAATAGATGCAGCCGTGCTCGCAGCCGCGATAGGGGTTGATCGAACGGTCGAAGGAAATGTCGGGGGACTCGTTGCGGGTGATGATCTTACGGGTGGAATCGATGGTCACCGTGGTCTTGAACGGCGGCAATTCCTCGAAACTCTGCCAGCCGTCATCGAAGGCGATGCGAGCGAGCGGCTCGTAGCGGCCGGTGACGTTCGACTGCGCGCCCCGCCCGCGGCGGCGCTCACCTTCGACCGCCACCTCGCCGTCGGCCAGCGTATCGAGATCGACGACGGCGGGACGCGACCTTGCGTTCTCCGGCCGCGACGGCGGAGGACGGCGCGCAAAGCCGCCCGCCGGCGCTGGGGGGGTGGGCCAGGAGGGCGTGGGCGCCGGCGGGCGTTTGACGGCTGCGTACGAGCGAGCCATGGGGTAATCCTACTTGCCAGGGATCGAACAAAACAAGAACATAATCGCCAATCGCCAGCACGCAAGGGGTCGTGAGGGACGAGGGAGGCGGGTGGGCGGCCCCGCTCGGTCCATTCGAATTGGGATCGGGGACGCCACGGCTCCCTTTTCCGTTGGCGCGGCAAGGCGATACATAAAGCGCTCGTGTTGGGCGCGCTTTAGGGACGTGGGCTCATGCTGAGCGTGGTGATTGCCACGCACGACAGCGAACGCGCGCTGTTGCCCACGCTGGCCGCGCTGGTTGCCGGCGCGGCCGCGGGCATCGTGCGCGAAGTGATCGTCGCCGACGCGGGCTCGCACGATGCGACCGCCGCGATTGCGGACGGCGCCGGCTGTCGCGTGCTGGTGTCGGCGCAGCGGCGCGGGGCACGGCTCAAGGCCGCGGCCGAGGCCGCCCGCGCGCCCTGGCTCCTTTTCCTGCGCCCCGGTGTCGTCCTCGACGCCACCTGGGTCGATGAAACCAGGCGCTTCATCGAGGAGGCCGAATTGCGCGAATGCGCCGGCAGCTATGTCGCCGTGTTCCGCGCGTCCGCGTTCCGCCCGGCGCTGCTCGAGGCCTTGGCGCTCATCCGGGCAGCGCTCGGGGCAAAACCGGATGCAAGCCAGGGATTGGTGATCGCCAAGACGCATTATGTGGCGCTGGGCGGCCATCGCGACGTCGACGAGCCCGAGCGCGACCTCCAGCGCCGGCTGCGCCGCCGCGGTCTCGTGCTGCTGCGGGCCCGTGCGATCGTCGCGAGCTCGGACAAGATGCTTGACTAAGTCAACAAAATCGTTGACTATGTCACGTTGTAGCCTCGGGGCTCCCCATGGCAACGACATCCGCGATCGATTTCGAGCGGCGCGTCGGTGCAGTCCGCCACTTCAACCGCCTCTACACGCGGCGGATCGGCGTGCTGCAGGATGGCTTCTTGCGAACCCCCTACTCGCTCGCCGAAGCGCGCGTGCTCTATGAACTCGCCCACCGCGAACGGCCGACTGCAACGGACATTGCCGCCGCCCTCGGCCTCGATCACGGCTATCTCAGCCGCATCCTGCGCGGCTTCAACGAGCGCGGGCTCATCACCAAGACGCCATCGCCAGATGACCGTAGGCAAAGCTTTTTGTCTCTGACCGCGAAAGGCCGCATGGCGTTCGCGCCGCTCGACCAGCGTTCGCAGAGCGAAGTTGCCGCGATGATCGGCAAGCTATCGGTGGCGGATCAGGAACGCGTCATCACCGCCATGCGCACGATCGAAAGCGCGCTGTGCGATGCGCCAGCCGCGCAAGTCCCCTATGTCCTGCGGCCTCCCCGCCCCGGCGACATGGGTTGGATCGTCGCCCGCCACGGCGCGCTCTACGGGGAGGACTACGGCTGGGACGAGCGGCTCGAAGCGCTGACCGCCGAAATCGTCGCGGCCTTTGTCCGCAACCATGATCCCAAGCGCGAGCGCTGCTGGATCGCCGAACGCGAGGGCGAGAACGTCGGATCGGTCCTGCTGGTGCGGGACACAGATGAGGTCGCGCGGCTGCGCCTCCTGCTAGTCGAGCCCAAGGCGCGCGGGCTCGGCATCGGCGCCCGGCTGGTCGAGGAGACCTTGCGCTTTGCGCGCGAGGCGCGCTACCACAAGGTCACGCTCTGGACCCACAGCGTGCTCACCGCCGCCCGCCGCATCTACGAGCGGGCCGGATTCAAGCTCGTCGCCACGAAAGAGCACGACGAATTCGGAAAGACACTGGTCGGGGAAACGTGGGAGCTCGATCTGGGGCAACAATCGTGGCAGTGAGTTGCTTGCCGATATCCAACGAAGTGGAGCGGGGCCGCGATGAGTCTACGCGCCGAGCTCGTGCGCCTGGGGCTGCGCTGCTTCGTCAAGCGCAAGATCGGTCCCGCGACCACCCTCGAGGCACTGCGCCGACAGGACGCATTCCTCGCGCGTCTGGTGCCGCCGCCGCCAAAGGGTACGCAGACGACACACATTGACCTCGACGGAGTCAAAGCAGTCGCGGTCGTTACTCCGGCGTCCCTCAGCGGCCGCCTCGTGCTCTATCTCCACGGCGGCGGGCATGTGTCGGGCTCGCCGGCGCTCTATGGTGATTTCATCTGGCGCATCGCCGCGGCGACGCGCGCCCGCACCGTTATCCTGGATCATCGGCTTGCGCCCGAGCACCCGTTTCCGGCGGCGCTCGACGATGCCGTCACGGCCTACCGGGCGCTCCTGACCGATGGTGCCGATCCGCGGAGAATAGCGATACTAGGAGAGTCTTCAGGCGGCGGACTCGTCTTGGCGATGCTGCTCAAGCTGCGTGACGAAGGCTTTCATCTGCCGGCCGCCGCCGTCGCGCTTTCGCCCTGGACCGATCTCGCGCTCACCGGCGGTTCCTTGCAGCGAAACGCGGAGGCCGATCCGATGCTGCGAGGCTCAGAGGGCGCGCGGCTCGCGAGCTATTATCTCGCCGGCGCCGATCCTCGCACGCCGTATGCGTCACCGCTTTACGCCGACCCGACCGGACTACCGCCGACGCTCATCCAAGTCGGCAGCGACGAGATCCTCCTCGATGATTCCGTGCGCATGGCGGAGCGGATGCGCGCCGCCGGATGTCAGGTCGAGCTCGAAATATGGCCGCGCATGCCGCACACCTGGCAGGTGTGGGCGCGGGTCCTTCCGGAAGCGCGCGTCGCGATCGAGCGCATCGGCGCGTTCGTGCAGAGCAAGATGTGCGATTCTACGCGGTTGCGCCCTTGGCCTTGGCGCGGCGCAAATGCTCGTCGAGGCGCGGCATGATCTCGACGAAATTGCAGGGACGGTAGCGGTAGTCGAGCTGGTGCAGGAGGATCTCGTCCCACGCGTCGCGGCAGGCGCCGGGCGAGCCCGGCAGGCAGAAGACATAGGTGCCGCCGGCCACGCCGGCGGTCGCGCGCGTCTGGATCGCCGAGGTGCCGATCTTGGCCTGGCTGACCATCAGGAACATCGTGGCGAAGCCGTCCATGCGCTTCTCGAACAAGGGCTCGACTGCCTCCGGCGTCACGTCGCGCCCGGTGAAGCCGGTGCCGCCGGTGGTGATGATGACGTCGATTGCGGGATCGGCGATCCATTGTTTGACCCGCGCACGGATTTTTTCGACGTCATCGGTCACGATCGCACGGCCGGCGATCGTGTGGCCGGCCTTTTCGACGCGCTCGACCAAGGCCGCGCCGGACTTGTCCTCGTCGAGGGTGCGCGTGTCGGAAATCGTCAGCACCGCGATCTTCAGCGGTATGAATTGCCTGCTGTCGTCGATTCCGGGCATGGCGCGCCGCTAGACGCAGTGGATCGGACGCCTAAAGCTGCGCGGCGGCAAAGGTGTTGCAGCTTGCGACCGCGCCCGAGCGGAAGCCGGTGTTGAACCAGCGTTGGCGCTGCTCGGAGCTCCCGTGGGTGAAGGAATCGGGAACCACGTGGCCCCGCGCTTTTCGCTGCAGCGTATCGTCACCGATCGCGGCCGCGGTGCGCAAGGCGGCCTCCACGTCGCCCGGTTCGATGAATGCCGGTTTGCCTTCGCTCTTGAGCATTTCGTTCTCGCGGTTAGCCCACACGCCGGCGAGACAGTCGGCCTGCAGCTCGACCTGCACCTGGATGTGGTTCGCCACCGCCTTGCTGTCGGCCGCGCGTTGCGCCTGTTGTGCCTTCGGCAGAATGCCCAGCAGATTCTGCACGTGATGGCCGACCTCGTGCGCGATCACGTAGGCCTGCGAAAACTGGCACGCCCTGCTGCCGACGTCGCAGCCGCGGAAACGCGTCGCGATCTGATCGAAGAACGAGGTGTCGAGGTAGACCTTCTGATCGGCCGGGCAGTAGAACGGTCCCATGGCGCTTTGCGCGGCGCCGCCGCAACTGGCGTGCGTCGCGCCGCGATAGAGAACCAGCACGGGCGCGCGGTAGATCTTGCCGTCCTTGGCGAAGACTTGCTTCCACTGCAGTTCGGTGCTGCCGAGCACCTTGCTCACGAAGCGGCCCATATCGTCCTGCGGCGCGCCGGTGCGTCGAGCCGTGGGAGGCGCTTGCACCTGCGGCCGGCTGGGACCGGTCAAGACCTCGGCGCCGCCGATGAGCAAGCTCGGGTCGATGCCGAGCGCCCAGCCGATCAGGCCAAGCGCCACGATCGCGCCGATGCTCAATCCGCCGCCGCCGATCGGAAGGCCGAAACCGCCCCCGCCGCCACCGAAACCGCCCTCTTCGCGTCGATCCTCGACGTTGCCGCTTTCCGGCAGATCGTCCAAGCGCATGGCGTCGCCTCCTTGCCGACGGCCGGTCACACGGCCGCCACAGCGGTTGCCTTTTGTTTACCACCGCGCCGATCAACGCGCCTGCGCCAATATAGTTGCTCGGCAATTCTTTCCCAATAGCTGCGCGCGTCCTTAAGCCGATTTTTACCGGGGGCCCTCATAGTCCTCGCCGTCGGTTGTAGGTCCCGCGTCACCGGCCGCGTCGCCTGAGTCAGAGTCCTGAGTCATGGTTGCATCGCGTCGCGGGGCGTCCACTCGGGCGCCCCGCGTCAGTTTCACGGCAGGCGAGAGCGGCCGAATTCTCA
>JBKOXY010000097.1:0-8060 GCA_046725125.1 Pseudomonadota bacterium
GGCGATGACAACCGCAACGGCATCGCCGACATAGTTGACCTTGCCGTGAGCGATCGCCGGGTGCGGCGCCATCTTCATTTGCGAGCCGTCCTTGGACGTGATCATCCAGCCGCAAATGAGATTGCCGATCTTGTCGGCGGCAAGCTCTGCGCCGGTCAGCACCGCGAGCACGCCCGGCATCGCGGCGGCGGCCTTGCTGTCGATGGTCTTGATCTTGGCGTGGGCATGGGGCGAGCGCAGGAAGTAGGCGTAGCACTGGCTGGCACGGTTGACGTCGTCGGTGTAGTGCCCTTTGCCCGTCACGAAGCGTTGGTCCTCTTTGCGGCGGACCGCTGCACCGATTCCGGTCGCGCTCATGGCGATCTCCTCGCTGACGCCTTCGCCCGTGCTCCGTTAAGTTTGGTGGTGTGCGTGCCCCTTCGCCATGGCCTTGGCCCCGGCCGCGATGGCCTTGACGATGTTGTGGTAGCCGGTGCAGCGGCAGAGGTTGCCCTCGAGCTCGTGGCGAATGGTGGGATCGTCGAGGTCGTGGCCCTTGCGGTTGACCATGTCGACCGCGGTCATGATCATGCCTGGGGTGCAATAGCCGCATTGCAGTCCGTGATGCTCGCGGAACGCCTCCTGCATCGGGTGGAGCGGGCCGTTGGGATCGGCGAGACCTTCGATGGTGGTGACGTTCGCGCCCTCGATCTGCCAGACGAAGACCGTGCACGCTTTGACCGCCTTGCCGTCCACGTGCACCACGCAGGCACCGCACTGGGACGTGTCGCAGCCCACATGGGTGCCGGTTAGCCGCAGGTTCTCGCGCAGGAATTGCACCAGAAGAGTGCGCGGATCGACGTCACCGGTGACGGCTTTGCCGTTCACCGTCAGTGCGACGGCGGACATGGCTTTCCTCCTCGAAAATCCGGCCAAAGACCTCGTTTTTCGCACCGACCGGCGAGACCGGCGGCGGATCGGGTCAAAATCGGGTCGACTTTGCCCCGGGACATGGATTGGAACAAGTCGACTCTGAACCTGCGGCGCACGGCCGGTCAAGGGTATAGGGCTTGCGACTCTGCCTGTCGCCGGCATCGTCATCCCGGCAGCATCGTCACCCCGGTTGCGTCACCGCCGCGGCGAACTTCACGAAAAAATCGTCGGCGGTCTTCTTCGCCGCGCTGTTGATGAGACGCTGCCCGAGCTGGGCGAGCTTGCCACCGATCTGCGCCTCCACGTCATAGGTGAGAAGCGTGCCGCCGTCGTTGTCGGTGAGCGACACCTTGGCGCCGCCTTTGGCAAAGCCGGCAACGCCCCCCTCCCCTTCGCCGGAAATGCGATAGCTGTTCGGCGGATCGAGATCAGAGAGGCGGACCTTGCCCTTCCAGCGCGCCTTGACCGGCCCGACTTTGACCGTGGCGATGGCTTGGAATTCGTTATCCGCGATCTTGTCAAACTGCTCGCTGCCGGGGATGCAGCTTTTGAGCACCTCGGGGTCGTTGAGCTTGGCCCAGACCACCTCGCGGTTGGCAGCGAGCTGGACTTGCCCATTCATCGTCATCGCCATCGGCCTTCTCCGTCATTTTTGGCGTCCTGATATAAAGCGCTGGCAGGCAATGGGGAAAGCGCTTTCGCCACGGCGCGGCATTGCGCTTGCGTGAATGTCGTCGGGGTTGGCGCTCCGCCTGTAGGCAGCTAAAGGTGTCACGCTCCGGAAATCGTCGAGGGAGGCACCCATGCCTGTAATCAACGCCGACGGCTGCCCGATCTACGTCGAAGTCGAGGGGCCGGAACGGGCGCCCGTGCTGATGCTGTCGAATTCGCTCGGCACCACGCTACATATGTGGGATCGCCAGGTTGCGCCGTTCACGCAGCACTTTCGCCTGGTGCGCTACGACCGGCGCGGTCACGGCCGATCCGGCGTCCCCAAGGGGCCCTATACGATGGAGCGCCTCGGCCGCGACGTGCTCGACATGCTCGACGCGCTCGGCCTCAAGAGGATCAACTGGTGCGGCCTTTCCATGGGCGGCATGGTCGGACAATGGCTCGGCGCCAATGCGCCCGAGCGCATCGAGCGGCTCGTGCTCACCAACACTGCTAGCTACTTTGCGGACAAGACCGCCTGGAACGACCGTCTCAAGCTCGTGCGCGAGAAAGGCATTCCGGCGTTCGCCGCAGCGAACATGGAGCGCTGGTTCACCAAGGGATTCCGCGAGCGCTCGCCCGACGCCGTCGCGTGGTTGCAGCAGATGTTCGCCGCGACGCCGCTCGAAGGCTACATCGCCTGCGGCGAGGCGGTGCGCGACATGGACCACCGCGACCTGTTGCCGAAGATCAAAGCGCCCACCCTCGTCATCGCCGGCAAGCACGATCCGGCGACGCCGCCCGAGGCAAACGAGTACATCAAGAACCACATTCCCGGCGCACGGCTCGCGCTACTCGACGCCGCGCATATTTCCAATGTCGAGCAGGCGGAGGCTTACACCAATGCGGTGCTGGGATTTTTGCTGGCCGATACCTTGAGCGGAGCGAAGCGATGAACGACGAGGAGCGTTACCGACGCGGCGCCAACACCCGCCGCAAGATTTTGGGCAATGCCTGGGTCGATCGCGCCGATGCCAACAGGAATTCGTTTAACGCCGAGTGGCAGGATTTCATCACCCGCTGCGCCTGGGGCGAGATCTGGACGCGACCGCATTTCGACGAGCGCACGCGCCGCGTGCTCGTCATCGGCACCATGATGGCGATCGGGAGGTGGGAGGAATTCCGCATGCACCTGCGTGCAGCGCTGGTCGAGGGCGGCTTCTCTCCCGATGACATCAAGGAAATCATTCTGCAACAAGCGATCTATTGCGGCGTGCCGGTTGGTAATCACGCTTTTCGTCAAGCCGGCGAGGTGCTCGAGGAACTCGGGAAATCCGCCTAGCTCTGCTCGGTGCACCTGCCAGAACAAACCTCGGGTGCAGTGAGTTTGCGGGGCCGATTCCGGCTACCCTCCCCGTGCCGCGCGGAACTCGTGCGGCGTGGTCCCGGTCTGCTTGCGGAAAAAGCGGGCGAAGTGGGACGGATCGGAAAAGGCGAGATCGTAGGCGATCTCGTGGATCGGCTGGCTGGTGAACACAAGCTGGCGCTTGGCTTCGGTGAGCACGCGCTGGCGGATCAGGTGGCCGGCGGTGACGCCGGTTGCGCGCCTGACGTGATCGTTGAGGCGGTCGACCGTCATTGCGAGCTTGTCGGCGTAGAAGGCGAGTTGCCGCTCCTTGTGGAAGTGCTCTTCGACGAGCTTGCGCAGCGTGTCGACGGTTGCGCCGGTCGGCTCGAGCGCGATCGCATCGGCGCTGCCGCGGGCGCGGCCGGCCGCAAGTCGCGCTACCTCGACCGCGATCAGCGCGAGCAGTCCGCGCATGGCGATACGAAAGCCGGCGCGGGCGAGGAACCGCTCCTCATGCAGCTCCACGGCCAGCTTCGACAGACGGCCGCACTCGACCTCCCCGAGCGGCACGACCGGCTCGGCCGCGAGCCCTTTGAGGCGTGCGAGCGCTTCGCCGCGGCGATCGCCCATCGCCTCGGCGACGTCCTCGGTAAAAGTCATCACCCAGCCGTCGGTGAGCGCCGGGCGGAAGCGAAATCCATGCGCGATGGTCGCGGGCACGAGAATCGCGCACGGCGCATCGAAGGCAATCGTGGCGGCTTCGAAGGTCATCTCGCCGCCGCCGCGCTCGATCAACAGGATCTGGAACAGATTGCGGTGGCGATGGGCTCGGATCGTCCAGTCGTGAATCGAGGAGCGCGATGCGATCGTCTCGATGTGAATGAAGTCGAAGGCCTGATCGTCAGGCGGATCGCCGTAGAGATGGAAGAGCGGGAGCGCAGCCGTGGCCATGCAAAATCATAGGCCAGCTCGCTCGAAGAGAAAACGTGTCCGCATGCGTTGGACGGCGCCATACACATCAATCCCACACATAAATGGCCCCGCCGCGCGGGCGGGGCCATCCGTGATAAAGGACAGGTCGAGTTCAGCGGTCCATGCCGCCTTGCTGACCTCCCTGATGACCGCCTTGTCCCGGCTGCTGAGGAGGCTTGTGTTGGCCGCCACCCTGTTGCTGCTGACCGGGCTTCTGCCCGCCGCCACCCTGCTGCTGACCCGGGCGCGGATTGCCCTGCTGCGGTTGGCTCGGCTTCGGCTGGTTCGGATTGTTCATGTACTTTCTCCTGCCTACTGGTTGCCCCAGAGAGCCCCGACGTCAACGCGTGGAACCGCAGAAAGTTGCGACGCAAAACGGCCGATTGCGTGCGAAACACGCATCGATATCAGCGCTAATTTTCGCCAAAGTTCCGCCGCGGATTGAAAGCCGGTTCACACCCGCTTGTAAGCACGATCGTGGTAGACGAGCGCGGGACCGTTGGGCCCGGCGCGCACCGTTTCGACCGCGCCGAAAAACACGTTGTGGCTTCCGACCGATCTGACCTCGACGATGCGGCAATCAAACGCGATCACGGCCGAGGCGAGCACGGGACTGCCAGTCGACAGCGTCAGCCAATCTCCGCGCGCGAACCGATCGCCGCCCGTGATGCCGGTGCGGCCCGCGAATATGTCGGCGATCTCCGCGCCACCGTCCCCCAGCGTGTTGACGCAAAATACGCCGTTCTCCACCACGACCGGATTGGTCTGGCTGCGGCGATTGAGGCACATGAGCAGCGTGGGCGGCGCGTCCGAAACCGAACAAACCGCGGTTGCCGTCGCGCCGGCCTTGCCGCCCGGACCAGCGGTGGTGATGACGTGGACGGCCGCGCCGAGCCGGCTCATCGCTTCGCGAAAGACCGCGGGCTCCACCGTGCGCACGGGCTCCGGTCCCACCGCCGTGAAGGCGCCATCCATCGCATCATCGGGCCGTTGGTCGATCCAGCTCATTGGGCTCATTCCGCAGCGCGTTTGACGCCGGCGAGACCCGGATAAGCGACGTCATCGGAGTCGAGCCAGGCGGCATCGCGCCAACCGTTCTCGTCGTAGTCGGAAAGGCACTGCTCCGCCAGCGCGATCATGCCATCGAGCGTGCCGCTGGTGCGCGCGTTCCACATCGCCTGGATGCGGATGTCTTCGTGATTGCCGGCGTAGTTCATCTCGTAGAGCTCGTGGCGGCCACCGAACTCGGTACCGATCGCGTCCCACAACAGCTTCATCACCTTGATGCGTTCCTTGTAATCGATGCCGTGCGAACCGCGGACGTATTTGGCCAGATACTTGTCGATCTCGGGATTTTTGAAGTCTTTGGCCGATGACGGAAGGTAAATCAGCGCCGAGGCGATGATCTTCTCCACGATCTCCTTGACGCGGCCGTAGGCTTCGCCCGCGAAGACGCGATAGCTCGAGCCCGATTGCAGGTTGGGAAGCACGGCGCCGTCGACCCAGGGCGTGGGCTCTGCCGCCATCGCGTCGGTCAACGCCCAGAACAGATTGCGCCAAGCGATCACTTCGCCCAGCATCGCCTGATTGCCGCGGAACTCGTCGGCGCCCGTGGTACGCAGCGCCTTGGCGATGATGCCCACCAGGAAGTCGAGCTTGACCGCGAGCCGCGTGCAGCCCTGGAACTGGTAGCCGGCGAGGAAGCCCGACTGGGGGAAGAAGGTTTTCAGCTTTTCGAGATCGCGGTGCAGGAGCACGTCCTCCCACGGGACGAACGCATTGTCGAATATGAAAATGGCGTCGTTCTCGTCGAAGCGCGAGGACAGCGGATAGTCGAAAGGGCTGCCCATGACGCTCGCCATCATCTCGTAGGAGGTGCGGCAAACGAGCTTCACGCCCGGCGCGTTCATCGGCGCGATGAACATGACCGCGAGATCGGTGTCGTGGGTCGGCACCGCCGCATTCTGGCCCAGGAAATTGTAGTGAGTGAGCGCGGACGAGGTCGCAACCACTTTGGCGCCGGAGACGTAGATGCCGGCGTCGGTCTCCTTCTGAATTGTGATGAACACGTCTTTGACTTGGTCCGCCGCCTTGGCGCGGTCGACCGGCGGATTGACGATCGCATGGTTCATGAACAACACGTGTTCCTGTGCGCGCCGATACCACACCCTCGCGTTGGGCGAGAACTTTCCGTAGAAGCGATGATTGGCCCCGAGCGTGTTCATCAGCGAGGCCTTGTAGTCGGGCGAGCGCCCCATCCAGCCGTAGGACATGCGCGCCCACTGGGCGATGGCATCGCGTTGCGCAATGAGCTCTTCGCGCGAGCGTGCGGCGCGGAAGAATTTGTGGGTGTAGCCGCCCGACCCGGTATCGGTCGGCCAGGTGAGCAGGTCCTTTGTCTTGGCGTCGTGCAAGGCGTCGTAGAGCCGCGCGATCGAGCGCGCAGCGTTGCGGAACGCCGGATGCGTGGTCACATCGTCGACGCGCTCGCCATAGATATAGACGTCGCGCCCGTCGCGTAGACTGGCGAGATATTCCGCGCCCGTGAACGGCCGTCCTTTCGCAGCTATGACGTCCTCGGACTTCATCGCACTAGGGTTCCTTCCGCACGTCGCATCGGCGCGCTTTGCTCGCGACGGCGGCTCCTCGCGTCTCAGATGACGCGTCCGCCGCTGGCGACACACTGATCAATCGCGCCGACGTCGGGATCACCCGCGACCATACCATGCTGGAAGTTGACGCGTGAGTCTTCCCCTGTCCCTTGTGCCCCCCGGCGCGCTCGGCGCCGTTCGGGCGCGCCCGTCAGGACTTCGACGCTTGACGATCGCCACGATGGCATCTGCGATCATCCCCCTAGGCCGCGCCGGCAACATCGTCGCGGAACGGCTGCGTCAGCAGGCGATCCATGCGCAGCTCCCGCTTGTCGCGAAAGATCGTCAGCCCGACCGTCATGCCCGCGTGGCCCGCTTCCGGCGCCGCGCGATAAGTCCCGAACAGGCGGTCCCACCACGGCAGGTTGAAGCCGAAGTTGCTGTCGGTCTCGCGCCGCAGGATGGAATGGTGCACGCGATGCATGTCGGGCGTCACGACCAGAAGGCGCAGCAGGCGGTCGAGCGACGGCGGCATTGCGACGTTCGAATGGTTGAACATGGAGGTCGCATTGAGCACGACTTCGAACACAAGCACGGCCACCGCCGGAATGCCGAAGGCGACGACGGTCGCGATCTTGACAGCCGAGGAAATGAGGATCTCGAACGGGTGGAAGCGTCCGCCGGTCGTGACGTCGACGTCGAGATCGGCGTGATGCATACGGTGCAGCCGCCACAGCACCGGCACTTTGTGGAACACGACGTGCTGCGCATAGATGACGAGATCGAGCACCAGGAAGCCCAGCAGCGCGGCGACCGAAAGCCGCAGCCCCGTGAGCTGAAGGAGCCCCCATCCGCGACCGGCGGCGAACAGCGCGGCTCCCACCGCGGCGGTTGGAATGAGGATGCGCACGACGAGCACGTCGACGGCGAGGATTCCGAGGTTGCTCGCCCAGCGCGGCCGCCGGCCGACGGCGAGCGCGCGGCGCGGGGCAACGATCTCCCACGACGCCATGGCGGCGAAGACGATGGCGAAGGCGCAGATGCGAATCAGGTCCTCGAGGTGCATCGGCGGCGGCAAATAACGAGGGGGCCGCAAGCGCGCGGCCTCCTCGTTTATCGCCCGAGTGGACCTGAAAGCCTAGCCCATGGGGCCGGCCAAACGCCGCACCGACCGCTCAATAAAGCCCGCCGAACGCCCAGATCAACAGCAGAATCGGGATCGGCACGCCAAGAAGCCATAGCAACAGGTAACGTCCCATTCTTAATCCTCCGTCCAGTGATCGGTCCGACAACGCACGCGCGGAACCTTGGCTCCTAGCCCTCTCGCCCTAACAAGCCTCTTCTGCCCACAGGGCACGTGGAAGAAGGGTCGGCGCCGTTGCTGGTCGTGCGGCCCCCTGGTAGAGCTTCACCGGTTGCCGGATCGTGGAGGACGCCTCAGCATTAGGCGCGCGGGCATGGAAGTCTTCACCCAGCAGCTCATCAACGGCATCACGCTCGGTTCGATCTACGGTCTCATTGCCATCGGCTACACGATGGTATTCGGCATCATCGGCATGGTGAATTTCGCCCATGGCGACGTGTTC
>JBKOXY010000108.1:0-14507 GCA_046725125.1 Pseudomonadota bacterium
GGTGGCATCGTAGATGGCGTTGAGCAGCGCAGGGACCACCGGGACCATCACGACTTCCGCCATGCCCTTCGGCCGTTCGTCCGGATCAACGGGCGGCAGCACCTCAACTTCGAGCCCCTGTAGCGGCAGGTCCGACCCTCGTGCGACGAGGTATTGACCGAGGTTCCATTTCCCGTTGCCGGGTCCGTCCTCGTAAAGCGGCAGCGTCTCGAGCAACGTATAGCCAACGCCCATGGCGAAGCCGCCCTGCGCCTGTCCGATCACGGCCTCCGGGACCAACGCCTGACCGCATTCCAGCACGCTGTATGCTTTTGCGATCCGCAATGCGCCGGTCGCGCGATCGATCTCGATGCGCACTACGGTGCCGCACAGCGACGTGTAGCTTTGTCCGATCCGGTTGAAGTCCGTCGGTGGAAACTTCACGTTGGAACGATCGATGCGAACATATTTGCCCGAGCCCCGGCGCACCGCCAGCGCATCGATGTCGGCCGTCCAAGCCTGCCCGGCAAGCGGGAACGTCGCCTGCGACCATGCCCAGCGATTGAAGGCATGCGCCATCGCCCCGGTCACGCCATTGCGCGCATGCGCCTTTGCGGCGACCGCCGGCAAGGCGAGTGGCGCCAGCCCCGGCATGACCAGCTGCCCGTCTTTCCACCGCGCCGTCTCCCATTGTTTAGCCTTAGGATCGTTCGGCGCGATACCCCACAATTCGAGCGCCGCCGGCCATAGGCCGAAGCGGAAGATGATGCGCGCGGCCTCGGCCGCCGCGTGTGTGCCGACATGGGCGCCGATGGAGGCAGTGCTGGCTGTACTGATCGCAGGCACCCAGCGTGGATTGCGCGCCGCCGCGTCCTGCGTCTTCTGCTTCATGGTGTGGGAGTCGCCGGAGGTCACGAGCGCCAGCGGACCGAATGTGTCCACCTGCGCGACCGCGACTTCGTCGGCGACCCGACCCAGATGCGCTGCGACCCGATTGGCGACCGCTGTTCCAATGCCAGTGCCCATCTCGACGTAGTCACAATGGATGGTGATCCGGCCGTCGGGCGCGAGTTCGACGGATGCCAGCGTACCGTCGCCTCCGGTGCCGTAGTCCTTGGTGACGCAAGCGATGCCGGTACCGACGAGAATTCCCGCCTGCTGTCCGCGCGCCTTCTGCTCGGCGCGCTCCTTCCAGATCGGATGCTGCTCCAGCTTATCCAGGATCTCCGGAGTGCGGACCGACACGATGTAGGGGTTTCCCGCCATCGTCCGGCCGCCGGTCGCGAGCGCGTTGCGGCGCCGGAACTCGATCGGATCAAGCGGCAGCGCCGTGCAGATCTCATCGACCAGCACTTCGAGCGCGGTCATTGGCTGCACGGTTCCGTAACCGCGCATCGAGCCCGCAGTTACGCCGCGCGAGTGGAACGCAGACGTCGTCA
Source organism: Pseudomonadota bacterium (assembly GCA_046725125.1). GTDB lineage: Bacteria > Pseudomonadota > Alphaproteobacteria > Rhizobiales > Xanthobacteraceae > VAZQ01. Next base: position 1,419 of record JBKOXY010000108.1, read on the forward strand.
CATCGACTTTCGGGACGTAGTAAATGCCAAGCGCGGCGTTGGCGCCGACGGTCGCCACGCTGGCGGAAAAATTGGCGAGGCCTCCGCCATCCAATGCATGGTCAGCGGCGAAGGCGACCATCTTGCCGGTCGCCCGATCGACCCCGATGCGCGTGCGGATCTTGAAGGCGTGCCGCTTGATGCCCGATTGAAACTGCTCATAGCGGTTGTTCGCGAGCCGCACCGGACGGTTCGGGAAAAACACCGCCGCAAGTGCGACGTAGAGTGGGAACGGCGTATGGTCGCGACCGCCGAAACCACCACCGCAATAGGCGAAATTGCTGTTGATGCGTGCCGGCCTGAAGGCCGCCTGCGCATTGCCGAACAGATAGGCGACGGATTCCGCGGCCTCGTAGGGCGACTGCACGCCGACGACGAGCTCGAGGTTCTTGCGGCGCGCGTCGTACCAGGCAAGGCCGCTTTCCGGCTCGAGAAACATCGGATCGACCGACTGGGTCTCGAATTCGCGGTCCAGCACCAAGAGCGCCGGATTGTCGGCTGCGAGTTCCGCGCGGATCTTTTCGCCATAGGTCGCGGCTTCGGCATAGTCTTGCCCGGTCGGAATCGGGAGGCGCGCCCATATCGGGCGCACGGTGTCCTCGAAACGCCCCGGACTGACCCAGCCGTTCTTGACCGGCGAGTAGACATCGGGCGCGTCGGGGGTCGGGCCGCCTACGCGCGTGAAACGAAACGCACCGTAGTTGGCCATTGTGACCAGGCCGGTTTCTTTACCGAACTTCAGGACAGCTGCGTCGCGCAGGGCGAGCCGCGCCTGATCGAAGGCGTCGAAATCCTCGAAGATCAACAGCGCCACCGGCTGCCCGAGATACAGCGGCGTCTTGCCCACCGGGCAAAGGAGGTCGCCGGCATAGAATTCGGGAACGCGCATGCCGGTTCGCGCGAGGTCGGCGGCGGTCACCACCACCGCAGGCTTCAACGCACCGCTCAGGCGCGAAAGGTCGAGGCCGTCGTAAACGTGCGTTGCGTCCGCCGCTCGAATGAGCATGGCATGCGACGTGGCCTGCGGCCAGCCGGGAAGATCGGCAGCGCGAAAATCGGCCGCATAGAGCTTGGCTCCCGTAACCTTGGCCACGCCGTCGATGCGACCGACCCCGGTGGCGGCGGGATTCCAGCCTTGCCGTCCCGGCAGCGTCTCGCGCGCTGCGAATCCAAGTTCCTCAGCTAAAGCCACGCGCGACAGGCTGAGCGCGATGCCGCTCGCCGTAATCCATTTCACGAACTCGCGTCGAGACGTCCGCATCGCTCCACCTCTCTATCGCATGGCACGATAATGGCAAGGCTTGCCTACGTGCTGCGCGTCGGCTCCCTCGCGACAGAGCGTTTTTCCGCCCGTAAACACGTGCGATGGTGGCGCGCCGGTTTGGCGCCACGCAAACAGGGATGATCGCAATGGATCGCAAATTCATGGAAGAGGCAACGCGGCTGGCGATCGAGTCGGTCGAGAAGGGCTGGGGCGGGCCGTTCGGGGCCGTGATCGTCAAGGACGGTGAAATCATCGGCCGCGGGCAGAATCGCGTCCTGCTTACCGGATGCCCGGTGTTCCACGCCGAAATCACGGCGATCATCGACGCGTCGAGCCGGCTGAATCCGAAGGCGCTGCTCGGCAGCGACTATCACGCGGGCACCATGCTCGAGATGATCGCGCGCCCGCCCGGCTCGCCCGATTTGGTGCCGGAGCGCGCGCGCATGCTCAAAGGGTGCGAGATCTACATCAACGGCGCGCCGTGCCCGATGTGCATGAGCGCGATCTACTGGTCGCGCATCGATCATCTCTATTTTGGTTGCAGCCTGGAGGACACGAATCACATCGGCTTCTCCGACGCCTTCCAGTACGAAGACTTCGCGCTGCCGTGGGAGAAGCGGCGAGGCATCAAGGTAACGCCGAACTTCGAACGCGAGGTCGGCCTGCGGGCCTACCGCGCCTGGGAGAAAAAGCAGGATCGCCACCCGTACTGACGCGATCTGCTTGCGGCTGCAACGCGACTAAATGCGTCGCCGTTAACCCCCCATTAACTACGGAGCGCGCTAATCGGACCTGCCAGCCGGCAAAATCCTCGAGGCCCTGTAGTGACAACCGCGATTGCCGTTCGACCGCAAGGAGCGATGCGCCTCCATGGCCGCTCGCTCATGGCGTTCGTCCTTTCCCCGACGGCGCCGATCACCGACTGGCTGGCGGCACTGGACAAACGCAGTCGAACCTCGCCCGCGTTTTTCGTCGGCCGGCCGATCATCCTCGACCTGGCAGCGGTCGCGCTAAATGAATCCCAAATCGGCGAGCTGATCACGCAATTGACCGAGCGCGGGATTCGGGTCATGGCTCTCGAAGGCACCGAGGCGGACCAGCTCGGCCCCTCGCTGCCGCCCGTGCTCAAACGGGGACGCCAGGCGAATGGTGAGACGGTTTTGCCGCCCTCCGACAAAGGCGTGGCGACCGCGCGGCCACGCCAGCGTCAGGAGCCGAGCTCTTTGCTGATCGAGAGCCCGGTCCGCTCGGGCCAATCCATCATTTTCCCCAACGGTGACGTCACCGTGCTCGGCTCGGTGGCTTCGGGCGCCGAAGTCGTCGCCGGCGGATCGATCCACATCTATGGCGCGCTGCGCGGCCGAGCTATGGCCGGGTCGATGGGCAACGCGCGTGCGCGGATTTTTTGCAGCAAGAACGAGGCCGAGCTGGTCTCGATCGACGGCTATTACCGGACGGCCGAGGAAATGGACGCAAGCCTTCGCAGCCGGCCGGCGCAGTGTTGGCTCGAAAACCGCGTCCTTGCGCTAGCAGCGTTGGATTGAACGATGGGGGAGATGGAAAGCATGGCCAAGGTCCTCGTGGTCACGTCCGGCAAGGGCGGGGTGGGCAAGACTACATCCACCGCCGCGCTCGGCGCGGCGCTGGCGCAAGCCGGCCAGAAGGTCGCGGTGGTCGATTTCGACGTCGGGCTGCGCAACCTTGATCTGGTGATGGGGGCGGAGCGTCGCGTGGTCTTCGACCTCATCAACGTGGTCCAAGGCGTCGCGAAGCTTTCGCAGGCGCTCATTCGCGACAAACGGCTCGAGACGCTGTGGCTGCTGCCGGCGTCGCAGACACGCGACAAGGATGCCCTGACCGAGGAAGGCGTGGCGGGCGTCATCAAGGACCTGCGCGATAAATTCGACTGGGTGATCTGCGACAGCCCGGCCGGCATCGAGCGCGGCGCAACGCTCGCGATGCGATTTGCCGATGCAGCCGTCATCGTGACCAATCCGGAAGTATCGTCGGTTCGAGATTCCGACCGCATCATCGGGCTCCTCGATTCCAAGACCGAGAGGGCGGAGAAGGGTCAACGCATCGACAAACATGTTCTGATCACGCGTTACGACGCGCAACGCGCGGCGCGCGGCGAGATGCTCAATATCGAGGACGTGCTCGACATCCTCTCCACGCCGCTGCTGGGCATCATTCCGGAAAGCGAGGAGGTGCTGCGCGCCTCCAATCTCGGCTCGCCGATCACGCTCAACAATGCGACAAGCGCCCCGGCGCGCGCCTATCTCGATGCCGCTCGCAGGCTCAAGGGCGACGACGTGCCGATGTCCATACCCAGCGACCGCAAGGGTTTGCTCGACAAGCTGTTCGGACGGAGAGCGGCATGAACGTCTTCAACCTGTTCCGGCGTCGCGGTTCCGCCCCGGTCGCGCGAGAGCGGCTTCAGATCCTCTTGTCCTACGAACGGGCGGCGCGTGGCCAGTCCGACCTGCTCGGCATTCTGCGAGAAGAAATCCTGACCGCGCTCACCAAGCATATTACGGTCGAGCGCGAGAACGTTCAGGTGCGGATGGATCGCGGCGAGAGCGTCTCGACGCTCGAGATCGAGGTCGAAATCCCGAATTCAGCCGGCGTGCTGCTGGCGACCGGATCGTAGGCGGGGCACCTCGACAGCTCCGCGCCGAAGCTGGCCTGGCGTCCGCAACGTGCTCGAAGGCGCTCGCGCAACCAGCGCGATGCCGGTGCGGACTCCGCCATCGACGTTTTTACCTCACAAACCGGAGCACTCGACAGCGCGCGCCTGCGCTTTTGCGACCGTTTGTGAGTGATCCTTTCGCCACAGCTCGAATCTTCGTCATCGCAAGGCCAAATTTTCGCCGGCTCTGCGCCGGAGACTATGGTACGCTTTGCGACATCGGATCATCATGGGCGGAGTAAGTGTCATGAGTGCGTATGCTCCCGATAAAGCAGGGACCATTGTCCCGTTTGCGCCTACGCCAAAAGGGCAACAGGATACCGGCGCCGTGGTCGATGACTCCGGGCGAACGATCGTGGCCTTGCTGCAGAAAGCTGCGGACATGGCGAACGAAGACTGCAAACGCGCCATGGATCTGGCTCATAAACTTTCGTTTCAACTTCGCGCATCCGAAGAACGATTGAGGGAAGCCGAGGCCGAGGCTGCGCACTTTCGCGATCGCGCCGCGCGTGCCGAGGCATGGCTCGTCCGCATCCACAACGAAGTCGAGCAAATGTTCTTCCCAAAGAGAGAGCGCGACCCCAACAGCATGTCGCGGCAATGAGGTGCCGACCATCGGACGATCCGTTCGAACACCGGGTCGTTATGCCCGGCTTTGGCTGCGATCAACCAGGACCGTCGCTCGCCTAGTGTCCGCTCCGATCGCTTCTTCAGCGCCAAGCAAGAGCGGGCGGTCGCGCGCGCTCGTTGCTCTCGCCTGCCTCGCGTTTCCAGCCACGCCCGCCGCCGCCATCGTCGGGGGTGCACCCTTCGCCGATCAGGCGATTGCGCGGCACGTGGTGCTGATCGTGGGCGGATACAGTCTATGCACCGGCGTGGCGATCGCACCCGATCTCGTGCTGACCGCCGCACACTGCGTGCTGAGCAACGGCAAATATCGACTGCTGGCGTTCGAAGGCCGCCGCCCCGTGGTGAAGGACGTCGCAAGTGTCGCTCCCCATCCGCAGTTCTCGCCGCGCGCCGATGCCCCCGACCTGGCCCTCGTCAAGCTCGCGCCGCCGGCGCCGAATCTCGCGCCGGCCCCCTTCAGCGGGCGCCGGGCGCCGCCTTTGGTCGGCGACCGGTTCATCGTCGCGGGCTTCGGTGTCGGAGTGCAAGGTGACCGCAAGACCGCGGGCAAGCTGCGCGCGGTCACGCTGGTCGCGACCGATCGGCCAAGCTCGCAGCAACTCAGCCTGATCGATCCCCAGAAACTCGGCGAAAGCGCCGGCCTGGGCGTCTGCAACGGCGATTCCGGCGGGCCGGTGTTCGACGAGCGGGACCGCGCGCTGGTCGGGATCGTGAGCTGGTCGGCGCGCACCGACGGCGAACCCGTTTGCGGTTTCGTCAGTGGCGTCATACCGCTCGCGCGCTACCATTACTGGATCCTGGAGACGGCAGCGAGACTGGGGTCGCCGCTGGAACCATGATCCGGATCGCGATCGTTTTCATCTGCACCTGCGCGCTCGCGTCGCCGCTGTCCGCCATGGTGGGCGGCGCACCGCCGACGAGCGAGGGCGCGGGACGCGCGGTTGTCATGCTGACCGGCTCGCATGGCACGTTCTGCTCGGGCGTCGCGCTGGCGCGCGATCTCGTGCTCACCGCGGCGCATTGCGTGCTGCCGGGCGCCAACTACAAGCTGGTTGAATTCGATACCGCGCGGCAGCCCGCGCTCAAAGACCTCGCGATCATCGCACGACATCCCGACTTCGACGTCAATGCGGTGCTGCGCCATCGCGTCACGGCGGACGTCGCGCTCATCAAACTCACCGCGCCGCTGAAGGTCGCTCCCGCGCTGCTGGCGCTGGCAGGCGGCTCGGTCGCCGCCGGCGACCGCTTCGTGGTGGCCGGCTATGGCGTCGCCGTGCACGGCGACGGCAAGACCGGCGGCACGGTGCGCGCCGCGACGCTTGTCGCCACCGGCCAGCCCGGAACGTTGCAAATCAGGCTCGCCGACCCCGCCACCAAAGGCGAGCGCGCCGGACTGGGCGCCTGTACCGGCGATTCCGGCGCGCCGGTCTATCGCGACGTCGGCGGCACGCTGGCGGTGATCGGCGTAGTGAGCTGGTCGACCGGCCCGGCATTGAGCGAGGGCTGCGGCGGGCTAACCGGCGTCACCCCGCTCGCGCGTTACCGCGCGTGGATGGTGGAGCAAGCGGGTAAAATGGGTTCGCTGCTGTCGCCCTAAGCCGAACCCGATCCTATCCGACGGAATCCGCGATGGCGCGCAGGTCCCCGGCAATGGACGGAAACTTCGCCGCCAGTTCGTCGACATTGCCGGTCTCGACGTCGGCGGGCACCACCCCCGGCCACTCGGTGCTCGCGCCAAGGAACCAGCGGCGCCGCCCCATCAGCCGCGCGGTATGAAACGTGTTGCCGGGGATGAAGAGCTGCAGGCGTTCCCCGCCGCGCAAGTTCGGGCCGACGACGACGCGCTCGGTCGTGCCGTCGCTGTGCAGCAGCAAGACCTCGAGCGGATCGCCGAGATAGTAGTGGTAGAGCTGATCGTTGCGGATGCGGTGGAGCCGCACCGGTGCAGTTGGCGTCACCATGAAGTAGAGCGCGGACCCCATCGGTCGCCTGTCGGAAAAGGGCGGCGGCAAACCGCCGGCCGCGATCGATTGCGGGCTGAGGTAGGTAATCCGCACGAACCCGCAGGTGGCGTGCGGCTCGAGCTTCAGCAGGGTGCGGATCTCGTCCGCAGTGAGCTCATCGGCCATCCGCGCATCCTTCGCTCATTCACGAGGAAGCTGGTTTCTAGAACGGTGATGGATGCGGTTGCGTTCGGCCCACCTGCGCGTCGACCGTTGCTTCTTTCCCACTCCCGCGCCCGTGGCTGCGCCGGCCGACCGCATCGGCCCGCCGCGCGCAACTTCGTGCTCGAGGCCGATCACGTCGCAGTCGACGCAAACAAGGGCGGCCGTGCCATCGGCCAGCTTGACCGGCTCCATCTCGACCATGCAGAAGCGGCAACACCAAAGCCTCGCCATCGGAGTTCCATCTGATTCGCGGATGTACAATGATGAATCCGCGGCACGAAAGGAGCAACCACCGGCACAAACGGCGAAGCGTACCGTTGCCAACCACCTGCTCCGTTGTGGTCGCATGAAATTCAGGGCATAACGTGGTTTCGGCTCCCTTGGATCAATCCGGCAGATCTCCCCATGGCGCGCACCATCCGTCTTCAAAGCGACAGCAATGACCATGACCGTCCCTGGCGGGTGGCGGTCGAGCAAGGCTTCTTCGCCGAAGAAGGCCTCCACGTCGTCTATCACGAGGACAATCCCAAAGGCGCCGAGGGCCGTGTGAAGGATTTCACCCATCGTTGGAAGGAGACGCAGCTTAAGCAAGGCGCCCTCGAGGTCTATCCGGTATGCGAATGGGGCGCGATCGAGCGCGTACAGCGGCTGGGCAGAGGCAAGATCATCGGGCTCGACGCCACGGTGCGTACCGGCGCGATCATGGTGAGGAAGGAGTCGCGCGTTCACACCCTTGCCGATTTGCGCAACGTGCCGATCGCGGTCACCTGGCATGCGGGCACGTTCTATGCCGCGATCGAAGCCATGGAGGCGGCCGGCGTCTCGTTCGACGAGATCAAGCTCGAACACGCGGCCGACCGGCTGGACGCCTTGCTCGGCGGCCGGAACGAAGCGGCCGCGCTGATGGAGCCGCTGGTGAGCCGCGCGCTCGAGGCCGGCTGCCGCAAGATTGCCGACCTGCGCTGGCGCGGCGGCATCGTCGCCGGGGAGGACGTCGACGAAGAAACCGCGGGGAAATTGCGGCGCGCACTCAACCGCGCGATCGAATGGCTACGCCAGAACGAGGATCGCTCGCGGGCGGAGCTCTTGCGCGACCTGAAGCCCGAGCTGCGCAAAGACGGCCTCCTCCCCGAACTGACCGGCGTCAAGCCCTATCAGTCGACCGAGTTCAAGGCGAAGGTCGATTGGATGCTGGAGCGCGGATTTTTGCACGAGGCGCCCAGCTACGAGGATACCGTACGCACCAAGTAGCGTGCGATATCGTTTGCCGCTCGTTCCACGTTGCGCGCAGAACGCAAGAGAGAGACTCTACTCCGCTGGCGCGGGCGGCGCCTCGGGCGCGACCGGCGGCGCACTGGTCGCGGGTCCCCGCAGCGGACGCTCCTCCATGAGCAGCACTGCGGCAAGCGCCGCAATCAAGAAAATATCTGCGGCGACGAATACGAACCGGAATACGGCCGCCATGTCGATACCGGCGGCGCCTGCGGTCTCGACCAAAAGCTCCACGCCGGTGCCGCGCCCGGGCGCGGCGCCAAGGCCGGCGAGCAGGATCGCGCCCATGATCGCGACCGCGAGCGTACTCGCGAGCGCACGGAAGAAATTCATGGCGCCGGTCGCGGTTCCGACTTGGTGCGCCGGCACGGCATTCTGAATCGAGACGGTTGCGACCGGATAGACGGTGCCAGCGCCGAAGCCGATCAGCGTGAGCACGATGATCACGCCGTAGAGCGGCATGGCAGGTCGGACACAGAGCACGGTGAGGCTCGCGATCGCGATGATCGCGCCGACGATCGCCGATATCTTGTAGCGGCGCAGATGCATCATCGAGCGCCCCGACACCATCGATCCCGGCGTCGTCATCACGACGATGGGGATGAGGGCGAGGCCGGCTTCGGTGGCGGACAGCTTGTGCACGACCTGGAAATAGAGCGGCATATAGACGGTGAGCCCCAGCACCGCGCCGAGCATCCATGAGGTCGCGGCCGTGCCAGCGCGCATCACCGGATTGCGCAGCACGGTGAGTGGCAGAAAGGGTTCGGGGGCCAGCCTGAGCCACCACACGAAGGCAAGACTCAGCGCCAGCGAAGCCAGCACGAGGACAAAGATCGTCGACGATATCCATGGCACGCGAGTGCCGCCCGAGGTGAGCGCAATGAGCAATAGGGTCGCCGCCGCGATCATGAGCGCCGCGCCGACGATGTCGAGCTGGTGCGGCCGCTCGTGGCGCGGCAGCCGCTTCATCGCGTGATACGTGAGCAGCGCCGCGATGAGCCCAAAGGGCACGTTGAGCCAGAAGATGACGGACCAATGCAGATACTCGGCGATGACGCCGCCGAGGGCAGGTCCGGCGACGCCGGCCACGATCCACGACGTGCCCATATAGGCCTGGTAGCGGCCGCGCTCGCGCGGCGTGATCATGTCGGCGATGGTGGTTTGCGTCAGCGGCACGATGCCGCCACCGCCGATCCCTTGCAGCGTGCGGCCTGCGATCAACAGCGCCATGTCGGGCGCCGCGGCGGATACCACCGAACCCGCGAGGAACAGGCCGATCGCCAGCAGCATCATGGCGCGGCGACCGTGGATGTCGGAGAGCTTGCCGTAGAGCGGCGATACTACGGTCGAGGACAGCAGATAAGCGATGATGACCCAGGAGAGGTTCTCGAAGTCGCCGAAATCGCGACCGATGGTGGGCAAGGCGGTCGCGACGATGGTCTGATTGAGCGCCGAGAGGAACATGCCCAGCATCAGGCCATAGAAGATCTTGCGCACGTCGGCCTTAGTCAGCGGTGCGTGCGGATTGGAAGGCTTGGGCTCGGCTTTGGCAGGCTCGTTCGATTTTGGGCTCGAAGACGTCATTCGGATCAAAATCAAGTCAGCGACCACCCCGCATCCCCGGCCGGCATTAGTTCATATCGCGCTCAGGCGCGATGAAGGCAACGGGCTCAGGCACAGAGCAGGTATGACATCGCCGCCCGCGCTTTTCGCGCGCCGCCAACTTGGCGCAACGGCACAAGACCTGCGTGCCGCCGCGTCATTCCCCCGGCGTCGCCGGCCGCTCGGAGCCGCGTAGCGCCCGCTCCTCGAGCGCGAGAATGCAGGAGAGGGCGACCGCGAGGCAGAGAATGGCGGCGGCGAAGACCCACCGGAAGGCCTCCGCCGCGTCGGTTCCCGCCAGCACCGCGCCCGCCGACATCCCGCGCATCACCGGCGCGCCCGCGAGCACGATCGCGCCGAAGGCGGAGACGATGAAGGTCGAGCCGAGGGCACGAAAGAAATTCATCGTGCCGGTTGCGACGCCGAGCTGGTGGAGCGCGACCGCATTCTGCACCACCACGACCGTGAATGGGAACGTCGGCCCCAATCCGAGCCCTACCAGCGCGATCAGCCCTAGCGCAGCGGCAGGCGAAAATCCCGTCGGCGCGATTGCGAGCGGAACGAGCGCCGCCACCGAGAGCAGGAGGCCGACGAGCGGCACCCGCTTGTAATGGACGAAGCGCACGAGCAGCCGGCCGCCGACAACCGACGTGAGCGTGGCGGCGCCTTGCAGCGCAATGATCGTCCAAGCCGATTCGCTCACCGAGAGCCCCAGCGCAAGTTGACCATAAAGCGGCAGCACGATGGTCAGCGCAATGACCACGCCGACGGCGAAGAAGGCAGCCGCGGTGCCGACGCGCATGGCGCCGTCGCGCAGCACCGACAGCGGAATGAACGGCTCCTTCGCAGTCATCACGCGCCATGCGAACAAGATCCATAGCGTCACGGAGGCGACGAAGAGGGCAACGATCTGCGGCGAGGCCCACCCATAGCGCCGCCCACCCCAGGTCAGTGCGAGCATCAGCGCGATCGCGGCGCCCACCATCAGCGCGGCGCCCAGCAGGTCGAGCTCGTGCCCACGGTCGCGGCGCGGCAGCCGCTGCAATACATTGTGAGTGAACAGAAAGGCCAGCCCGCAGAGCGGCAGATTGAACCAGAAAATCCAGGACCAATGGAGATGCTCGGCAATGAAGCCGCCGAGGATCGGGCCGCCCACGGTCGATACGATGAAGGTCGAGGAGGTGTAGGCCTGATAGCGCGGGCGATCGCGCGGCGAGGCCACATCGCCGATGATGGTCTGCACCAGCGGCATCAGGCCGCCGCCGCCCAGTCCCTGCAAGGCGCGGCCGAAAATCAGCGTCAGCATGGACGGCGCCAGCGCGCAGGCGAGCGAGCCAGCGGCGTAGACGCCGATGGCGATCAGCATCATGGCGCGGCGGCCGTGAATGTCCGAGAGCTTGCCGTAGAGCGGCGTCGCCGCGGTCGCACACAGAAGATTGGCGGTGACGACCCATGACATGTTGTCGACGTCGCCCAGGCTCGCGGCAATGGTCGGCAGTGCGGTCGCAACCATCACTTGATCGAGCGCCGCAAGCAGCATGGTGAGGAGCACGCCGACGACGATACGGCGCGCCGCGGCGTGGTCGAGATAGTCCGACGGGGGCGTGAGCGGATCGCGCATGGTTTCGCCTGGCGCCGGCCCGGGCGGCAAGGCGCGGCGCATCTAGGCGGGGAATGGACGCAAGGGCAAGACGGCGCCTTGCGCAGGCGCCATGCACCGACGCGCGGATGCTGCAGTTGGTCGCAGCGCTGGGCGGCGCGCAATCGCCAGCGATGACCGGCGCGACTCGCTGCTGCGTCGCCGACCAAGAGGACATGGGCGGTGCGATCGCCAAGATAGCTGGACGACCGTGGGGCGGCCGGCGCCGCGGCGGGAAAGGCATGGCGTGCGATGTCGGTGTGACGCGTCGAAAATGGCCGATCTCGATCTCGCACGCTGTTCGTCGCAATCGCCACGCTTGTGCGCGGCGCATGCCAGAGAGCAACACGCGAGCATGTCCGCCGATTCATCGGCGCGGGGGCGGCTTCCTCGCGGCCTTCGGCATGCGCGCCGGCCAGCTCACGATGCGGTCCTCAAGATCGTCGTCCGCGACCTCGTCCTCGCTTGCGCCGACGCGCCCGCGCACTGAGATCCCGGCCTGGTGCACGGTCTCGGGGTCGCCCGAAACGAGTGGGTGCCACCAGTAGAGGTCGTGTCCGTCGGCCAAGAGGCGATAGGCGCAACTTGGGGGCAACCATACGATTCGGTTTATATTTCTGGGGGTTAGCCGAACGCAGTCCTTCACCTTCGCGGTTCGGTTGGGATAGTCGCGGCAACGGCACGTGTCGGTGTCGAGCAGCCGGCAGCCGACGTCGGTAAAATAGGTACGCGAGGAGTCATCGGCGTCCTCGAGCTTGACCAGACAGCACCGCCCGCAGCCGTCGCACAGGCTCTCCCATTCGGAATTAGTCATTTCTGCCAATGACTTACGGCGCCAAAAGGGAGTGTCGTCAGCGCTCATGAGGAGATGCCTCGTGCAGGCTCGCCGCGCCAGCACACGGATCGGCGTCCACGCCGGTGTTTGCGTTCATCTTTTGACCATCTCGCCATAGTTTGGAACCCCTGGATCGGTTAAGAGTCACGGTAACGGCTGGGCGGCGGCGTCCTGCCGGCAAGATGCTACGGCCCTGAGGGAACTCCCTTTGCGCAACCCCTTCCAAGGCGACAACTGGGTGAACTGGAAGACAAGGCTGCGGCGCTTCCTGCTCGATGTCGATGCGCGCATCGACTTCGGGATGTATCAGGCCAAGACCTGGGGGCGCGAGCTTTACGAGCGCTTCACCGTGTTCATGGACCGCTTCCATGTCGCTGGCTGGCGGCGCTGGTGCTTCGTCGAACCGCTGTCGGAGAGCCTGACGCTGGGCAACGGCGGCCTGTTGCTCCTGCTGGCGCTCGCGATCCCCGCCTTCCGTGAAACCTCCGACGACGATTGGCTGAAGAAGTCCGAGCTCGCGGTCACCTTCCTCGACCGCTACGGCAATGAAGTCGGCTCGCGTGGCATCCGGCACAATGACGCAATCCCGCTCGACCAGTTCCCCGACCATCTGATCAAGGCGACGCTCGCCACCGAGGACCGCCGCTTCTACGAGCATTTCGGCATCGATATTCCCGGCTTGTTCCGCGCGATGCTCACGAACGCGCGCGCCGGCGGCGTGGTGCAGGGCGGTTCTTCGATCAGCCAGCAATTGGCCAAGAACCTGTTCCTGTCGAACGAGCGCACCATCGAGCGCAAGGTCAAGGAAGCATTTCTCGCGCTGTGGCTCGAAGTACGGCTGCCGAAGAACGAGATTCTCAAACTCTATCTCGACCGCGCCTATCTCGGCGGCGGCACCTTCGGCGTCGATGCGGCGGCACAGTATTATTTCAACAAGTCCGCGCGCGACGT
>JBKOXY010000002.1:0-4693 GCA_046725125.1 Pseudomonadota bacterium
CCTGCCGCCGCGCTTGTGCAAGCCGTGGACCGCGGTCAAGGCAATGCGCGCCCCCGACATCCCGAGCGGATGCCCGAGCGCGATCGCGCCGCCGTGGGGATTGACGTGCTCGGCGTCGTCGGCAACGCCGAGCTGGCGCAGGCAGGCGAGCCCCTGCGACGCGAACGCCTCGTTGATCTCGATCAGGTTGAAATCGCCGATCTTGAGGCCGAGCCGGGCCATCAGCTTGCGGGTCGAGGGCACCGGACCGATCCCCATCACCCGCGGCGGCACCGCCGCCGAGGCCATGCCGAGCACGCGCGCGCGCGGCGTGAGGCCATGACGCTTGGCCGCGTCCGCCGACGCCAGGATCACCGCCGCCGCCCCGTCGTTGATCCCCGAGGCGTTGCCGGCGGTGATCGTGCCGCCGTTGCGGACGATGGGCTTGAGCTTGCCGAGCCCTTCGAGCGTCGTGTCGGGCCGCGGGTGCTCGTCCTTCTCGACCGTGACGGGGCCGCCCTTGCCCGCGACGTCGACCGGCACGATCTCTGCGGCAAAATAGCCCGCCGCCACCGCCTTGCCGGCGCGCTGCTGCGAGCGCAACGCGAAGGCGTCCTGGTCCGCGCGCGAGACCTGGTATTCCTCGGCCACGTTCTCGCCGGTCTCCGCCATGGAGTCGATGCCGTACTGCGCCTTGATCACGGGATTGACGAAGCGCCAGCCCAGCGTGGTGTCGTGGATTTCGGCGCCGCGCTGGAAAGCCTCCTGCGCCTTGCCCATGACCAACGGGGCGCGCGTCATCGATTCGACGCCGCCGGCGATGGCGAATTCCGTTTCGCCGCAGCGGATCGCGCGCGCGGCATCGCCGATGGCATTGAGGCCGGAGGCGCACAGCCGATTGACGGTGATGCCGGGGACGCAATCGGGCAGGCCCGCCAGCAAGAGCGCCATGCGCGCCACGTTGCGATTGTCTTCGCCCGCCTGATTGGCGCAGCCGAACACGACCTCGTCGAGCGCCGACCAGTCGACCTTGGGATTGCGCGTAACAAGCGCCCTGATCGGAATGGCGGCGAGATCGTCGGCGCGCACCTTGGCCAGAGCCCCGCCGTAGCGCCCGATCGGAGTTCGCACCGCATCACAGAGAAAGACGTCGCGGGTTTCGGTCATGTTCAAACTCGTTCCTCTCGTCCCAACCTTCACGCCGCGTCGCCGTGCGCGCGCGCGGTGCGCGCGTGCAGCTCCCGCAACACGGCCAATTCCTGCTCGCTCGGCGCGGGCGTCTCGGTCACATCGGCGGCGTAGCGCACGGGCCAGCCGGTATTGGCCTTGATCGCGTCGCGCGTCACCCCCGGATGGATCGAGGTGACCGTCATCTCCTTGGTCTCGGGATCGGGCTCGAAGATGGCGAGATCGGTGACGAGCTTGGTCGGCCCCTTGGTCGCAAGTCCCATCCGCGCCCGATGGTCGCCGCCTTCGCCGTGGCCGAACGAGGTGACGAAGTCGAGCTTCTCGACGAAGCTGCGCGGCGCTTGGCGCATGATGATGAAGATCTCGCCGCAGGCGCTGGAGATCTCGGGCGCGCCGCCACCGCCGGGAAGCCGCGTTTTCGGCTTGTCGTAGGGACCAACCACCGTGGTGTTGAGGTTGGCGAAGCGATCGATCTGCGCGCCGCCGAGGAAGCCGACGGTGAAGCGCCCGCCTTGCAGCCAGTAGCGGAACATTTCCGGCACCGGCACGGTGGTGAGCGCGGTGTCGCACAATTCGCCATCGCCGATCGAGAGCGGCAGCACGTCGGGCTTGGTGGCGATCGTGCCGGATTCGTAGATCAGCGTAATGTCGGGCGCATGGGTGAGCCGCGCGAGGTTGCAGGCCGCCGACGGCATGCCGATGCCGACGAAGCAGATGTCGCTGTTGCGGAGCGCGCGCGCCGCCGCGATCGTCATCACCTCGCTGGCGCTGTAGGTCATGGCGTCCTCACTCCGCCGCCGCGCGCAGCCGCGAGCAATGGACGGCGAAAGCCTCCGGTCCCTGCTCGAGCACGTTCGTCCTCATCCAAGCCAGAAAGCCGTCGCGGTCGCGGGAGATCGCGTCCCACGCCTTATAATAGGCATTGTCGCGCTTGTAGTAGCCGTGCGCATAGGAGGGATGCGCGCCGCCCGGCACGCACGCGATGGCGCCGACGCTCCAACTCGGCAAGATCACCGCGTTGGCGCTGTGCTCCCCGAAATCATCGACGATCTCCTCGACCGTGACGAGCGAGCGTTTCGCCGCCAGCACCACCTCTTTTTGCACGCCGACGATGCCTTCGATGAGCACGTTGCCGGCGCGGTCCGCCTTGAGCGCGTGGATCACGGCCACGTCCGGCCGGATCGCCGGCACCGCGGCCAGCCGCTCGCCGGTGAACGGACAGGTGACGTGCTTGATGTTCCTGTTCACCTTCGGCAGATCGACTCCGATATAGCCGCGGAAGACCGCAAACGGCAGCCCGGCCGCCCCGGCCTCGTAGGCATTGGCCATGGCGGCGTGCGAATGCTCCTCGATCGCGATCGGTGCCGGCCAGCCGTTCTCGTAGGCATCGCGAAACCGATGCAGCGAGCCGACGCCGGGATTGCCGACCCAGGAGAATACGAGCTTGTCGGCACAGCCCATGCCGATGAGCTGATCGTAAATGAGGTCGGGGGTCATTCGGATCAGGGTCAGGTGGCGGCGGCGCTGGCGGATGACCTCGTGCCCCGCCGCAAACGGGATGAGATGGGTGAACCCCTCCATGGCCACCGCATCGCCATCGCGGATGGTCGATTCCACGGCCGCGGCAAGCGGGAGGAAACGGGACATGCCGACACTTCCCAATGATCGTAGCTTCATTTAGGGGTCATGCCCGGCAGGGTCAAATACGGGCTGCGCTGCCGCGATGCGCCGCAAGGACGGTGCGCTGATCATGATCTCGCAGGCACCGATCTTCACCATCTACGCCGAGCTCGCCGACATCCGGCATTTCGGGACGACGCCCTATGGCGAACGACGGGTGGTCGACATCCTCGGCGGCCGGGTCGAGGGCCGCGGCTCAAGGGCCGCATTTTGCCTGGCGCGGATTGGCAAATCGTGCGGCCGGACGGGGTCACCGATCTCGAGGCGCGCTACGCGATCGAGACCGATCGGGGCACGCGCGTCCTCGTGCGCAGCGACGGACTGCGCCACGGCCCGCCCGAGGTGATCGCCGCGCTCGCCCGCGGCGAGGCGGTCGAACCTTCGCGCTATTACTTCCGCACCGTGATGCGGTTCGAGACCGCCGACCCGGCGCTGGCCTGGCTCAACCGGATTCTGGCGCTCGGAACCGGCGCGCGCGAGAAGCTCGCGGTCCGGCTCGACGTCTATGAGGTGGTGTGAGCGCTTGACCGGTTTTCGGAGAAATGTCACCGAACGCACGCGACACTTTAGAGCTGCGGGGATCGCCGTGAGTAAATCTGCTAGCGGCTTCGACGTGCAACTGCCGCGCTCGCTCAAGGCCGAGCGGCGCGACGACATCGCCCTGCTCTTTCTTGCGCGCACGGAAAAGCGCAACGCCATCGACGATCCGACCGTGTTCGGCATCGAGGCGTTCTTTGCCGCCCTGCCGGACACCATTAAGGCCGTCGTGCTCGCCGGCGAGGGCGACCATTTCTGCTCGGGCCTCGATCTCGGCGAACTCACCTCCCGCGGCATCGCGCAAGGCATCGCGCATTCGCGCAGCTGGCATCGCGCCTTCGAGCGCATCGAGTTCGGCAAGGCTCCGGTGGTGGCGGTGCTGCACGGCGCGGTGGTCGGCGGCGGGCTCGAAATCGCGGCCGCGTGCCATATCCGCGTGGCGGAAGCCTCCGCCTATTACGCGCTGCCGGAAGGCAGCCGCGGCATCTTCGTCGGCGGCGGCGGTTCGGTGCGCTTGCCGCGCCTCATCGGCACCGCGCGCATGATGGACATGATGCTCACCGGGCGCATCTATGGCGCCGAGGAAGGCCAGGCGATCGGCATCTCGCATTATCTCGTTCCCGCCGGCGCCGGGCTCGCCAAAGGCATC
Organism: Pseudomonadota bacterium; assembly: GCA_046725125.1. Taxonomy (GTDB): domain Bacteria; phylum Pseudomonadota; class Alphaproteobacteria; order Rhizobiales; family Xanthobacteraceae; genus VAZQ01. The sequence continues at coordinate 4,034 of JBKOXY010000002.1, forward strand.
GAGCTCGCCAAGCATATCGCCGGCAATGCGCCCATGACCAATTTCGCCGTCACCCATGTGCTGCCGCGGATTGCCGCCGCCGATCCCGCCGGCGGCTACGTCACCGAGGCGCTGATCTCGGCGATCGCCCAGGGCGACGACGAGGCGAAGGCGCGGCTCAAAGCCTTTCTCGAAAAACGGGCGCCGAAGACGGTACGCAATTAAAGAACCATGGCGACACCGGTCAAAGCGCGTCGTCCTGAAGCCACCGCGGCGCCGATGCGCGCGGTCCGCCTCGGCCCGCGCGACGTCGTGTGCCAGCACAGGGCGGATGGGACCATCCACCTGATGTCGCCGCACGCGCTCGCGCCCTACCCCGCGAAGCTGACCGAGCGGCTCGAATATTGGGCGGCGGCCGCCCCCGAGCGGACTTACCTGGCGCAACGCGCCGCCGGTTCCGGCTGGCGCAAGCTGAGCTACGGCGAGACGCTCGAGCAGGTCCGCCGCATCGGCGCGGCGCTGCTGCGACGCGATCTTTCGCCCGAGCGGCCGATCGCGATCCTCTCCGGCAACGACATCGAGCATGCGCTCATCGGCCTTGCCGCCATGTATGTCGGCATTCCATACGCGCCGATCTCGCCCGCCTATGCGCTGATCTCGAACGATTTCGACCGACTGAGA
>JBKOXY010000282.1:0-5725 GCA_046725125.1 Pseudomonadota bacterium
GGCGGAAGCTGGAATTTATCCGCGAAGGCCGGCGCATCGGCCATGTATTGCGCGCGCAGCTCGGCGTCGTGGGCGAGGCCGTGCAGCGCCGATGTGAGCTCGACCAGCTCGGGCTTGATCGAGGGATAGTGCGCGGCGCGATGCGCCTCGTCGTGTCCGCCGGTCCAGGCCAGCGAGGCGTAGTTGTGATGCCAGCTCGGATCCATCGACACCACGTCGGGCTTGCGCTCGCCCAATGCGCCCGCCGCGCAGGCCCAGCAGCGCAGCTCGATATTGCCGGTGTCGTCGAGCTCGGTCTCGTCGTAGCCGATCAGCGATTTCAGGTTCCCGCTCTTGAGCTTTTCGAGCGCGCGGGTGTCCCAGTCGAGCTCCGGATTGGCGTAGCGGTCGGTGCCGGGGAAATGCGACATGCCGCCGCTCGCCAGCACCACCGTCTTGAGGCCGAGCGCGGTGACCGTGCGGGCGACCGCCTGCCCGAAGGCATAACAGCGCTCCATGGTGGGCTGCGGCGGCAGATAGGCGTTCACGTAGATCGGAATCACGGGATCGGTGTGACCGAGATGGGTCAACGGAATTCCGATCGCGTAGTCGATCTTGGCCGTGCTGGTGAAGGCGGGATCGAAGTTCTGCCGGTAGAGCTGGCGCACGATCTCGAAAGCGATCTCGCTTGGAATCTTCCAGTGGAATTTCCGGCCGGCGAAATCGCCGCTCGCCTCGCCGCCGACATGGACGGTGAACGGTGGCGCCGTGGTGTGGAAGAACTGCTCTGCGTGATCGTTGGAGAAGATGATCCAGAGGTCGGGCTGCAAGGCGCGCAGCTTCTTGCCGATCTCGGCGGCCACGTCCCGCACGTGCTCGACGTTCTTCTTGTCTTCGGTCTCCGGCATGGTGAAGAACTGAGGCGCATGGGGCAGCATGGCGCCGCCGATCACGGTCGACATCATGACTTTTCTCCTCGGCCGATCCCGATGCGGGCGAACGCGCTCGCATCAGGCCGCGTCACAGCCTGAAAATATCGCGCAAAGCAGCGTACAACAAGGCGACGCTTCACAGCCGAAAAGGAAGCAAGTACGCTTTGCCGAAGACTTAAGTTTGCGTTCCGCTGCCGCGCCCATCCCATCCCAGCGCGAAACCGAGGAGGAGGCCCCAATGGTTGAGGTGCCGATAACCATTGCGTGCGGTAATTACGACCGCACGCGCGCCATCCGGGACGGCCGCGTCAAGGTGGAAGGCTGCGAGGTCACCTACCTGCCGCTTTATCCGGAAGAGATCTTCTTTCGCGCCTTCCGCTACCAGGAATTCGACGTCTCGGAGCTTTCGTTCTCGAGCTATATCCGCACGGTCGCAGCGGGCAACTCGGCCTATGTCGGCATGCCCGCCTTTGTGTCGCGGCTGTTCCGGCATTCCGGCATCTATGTGCGCGCCGATGCCGGCATCCGCGCGCCGGCCGACCTCAAGGGCAAGCGCGTCGGATTGCCGGAATATCAAATCACCGCCGTGGTCTGGATGCGCGGCATGCTGCAGCACGAATATGGCGTGCTGCCGACGGAGATCCATTGGCGCAGCGGCGGCCAGGAGGAAGCAGGCCGCGACGAGCGTACGCCGCTCAAGCCGATCGCGGGGCTCGACCTCAAGCCCATCGGCAAGGAGCAGACCCTCGTCGGCATGCTCCGCGACGGCGAGCTCGACGCGCTGTTCACGGCGCGCGCGCCGTCATCGTTCCTGCGCGGCGAGGCCCACATCAAGCGCCTGTTCGCCAACACGCGCGAGGCGGAGCAGGCCTACTACAAGAAGACCCGCATGTTCCCGCTCATGCATCTCGTCGGCATCCGCAAGGAGCTCGTAGCGAAATATCCGTGGTTGCCGTCGAGCGTCTACAAGGCGTTCTGCGAGGCCAAGGCGCTGGCGATGATCGATCTCCTCGACGTCAACGCGCTGATGGTGACGCTCCCCTGGTTGATTGCGGAAACGCAGGAGACCATGGCGATCATGGGGAACGACTTCTGGCCTTACGGCATCGCGGAGAACATGCGCGAGATCACGGCGTTGACGCAGTACGTCCACGAGCAGGGCCTGATCGATCGCAAGGTCACGGCCGAGGAGCTGTTCCACCCTTCGATGTTCGAGATTTCGAAAGTCTGACCGTTCCCGGGCGCAGCGCAACGTGAAGCGAAGCGGAACGGTGCGCTGCAGACACCGATCTCGGGTTTACCCGAGATCGCCGCTAGAATCTGCGCAAGTCGGGTTAACCCGACTTGCGTGGATCGTTACGGCCTGTGGCGGTCCCGAATCAGCGGTACACCGCTTCGCGCGCTCTCAGCCGCGGACGTCACGAACACCTGTATGCGCTCGCGGTGCACCGCATCCGGGACACGCGACCCGCGGGCGAGTTGTCACAGGGCGACGAATTGGTGTGTATAGTGTCATCGTTTGGAGCGGATGATGCAGCGCGATGATCGGGTGATCGTGGTCGGCGCCGGCCCCGTGGGAGCGGTGACGGCGCTCGCTTTGGTCAAGAAAGGCATCCCGGTCACGCTGATCGAGGCCGAAGCGGAGCCGCCCGAGGATCAGCGCGCCGCCACCATCCATCCGCCGACCGTGGAAATGCTGGTCGAGCTCGGGCTCAAGGACGAAGCCTTTGCCGAGGATGCCAGCGGCGGATTGCTCTCGCCGATCTTCCATTTTCGCGACCGCGTCACCGGCGAGCTCGTGGCCGTGTTCGACCTCGGCCTGCTCGAGGGCGAAGTGCCCTACCCGTTCGTGGTGCAGTGGGAGCAATACAAGCTGGTGCGGGCGGCAAAGCCGCATATCGAGGCGAGCGGCATCGCCGAGGTCCGCTTTTCCGCGAAAGTCACGGGTCTGGAGCAGGGCGCCGACCACGTCGATGTGACGACGACCAACGCGGCCGGCGAGAGCGAAAAAATTCGCGGCCGCTACGTCATTGGCGCCGATGGCGGGCGCAGCACCGTGCGGCGGCTGGCGGAGATCGAGTTCGAGGGTTTCACCTGGCCCGAGCGCTTCATCAAGATCGGCACCAGCTTCGACTTCGGCGCAACCGGCCGCGGCTTTTGCACCCGCAATTATTTTTCCGACCCGAACGAATGGCTCAACCTGTTCAAGGTCAAGGGCAACGGCCCGCCCGGAATCTGGCGCGGCATCATGCCGGTCCCGCCGGAGGAATCCGACGAACAGGCCCTGAGCATGGAAAGCATCCAGCGCCGCCTGCAGGGCATCCACCCCAGGCAGGGCGGATACGAAATCCCTTATCACGCGCTCTATGCCGTGCATCAGCGCGTGGCCGCGACCTTCAACAAGGGCCGCGTCCTGCTCGCCGGCGACAGCGCCCACGTCAACAATCCGATCGGCGGCATGGGCATGAACGGCGGCATCCACGACGCCATGAATCTCACGGCCAAGCTCGCCGATGTCTGGTTCGGCCGCGCCGAGCCCGATGTGTTCGACCGCTACACGCGCCAGCGCCGCAAGGCGCAAGTCGATTACGTGCAGGCGCAGACGATCCAGAACAAGAAATCGCTCGAGGAAAAGGACCCGGTGATCCGCCGCCAGCATCTCGACGAACTGCGGCGCATCTCGGAGGACGTAAAGCTGCACAAGCAGTTCCTGTATCGGGCCGCGCTCATCGATAGCCTCAATTCGGCCAACGCGGTGCAGTGACGATAGCGGTGCGCGCCCCGTTCCCGGTGCAATCCCTCTCCCTTTGCGGGAGCGTGTGGGTTAGGGCGCTTAAGTGAAGGCTCCGGCCTTTCTCGGCCTCATGCTGAGGAGCATCGCAGCGCCGGTTTCGGCAATCTAGCGTTCACAACGCAGCTGCGCTGCGATGCGTCTCGAAGCATGAGGCCGCCCTCATCCTTCGAGACGCGCGCACGCTCATCCGGTTCTGCAGGGCGTGCAGAATACGCGCGCTCCTCAGGATGAGGGTGGAGCCTATTTCAACGCCTCTCCCCACTTCTGCTCGATCGCCCGCGCCTCCGCGAGGGAGAGCGCCGAGGTCGGCGGGAATTGCTCGATCCACGCGAACGGCCGGCACGCCTCGATGATCACCTTCGAATGCGAGGTGACGCCGCGCGACTTGTCGGCCGGCGAAATGCGAGGATCGAGCGCCGAGCTCCAGGCATTGCGGACGATGTCGATTTGCTCCGACGGCTCGCAGCGGGTCGCCACCGCCCACATGACGTCGTTGAGATTGGACGGATCGATGTCGTCGTCCACGACGACGACGAGCCGCGCCATGTAGCTGTGGGCGGCAGCGACGAGCGCGGCGCGCTTGGCATGGCCATCGTAGCGCTGCTTGAGCGCCACCACGGTCATGAGCTGCGAGACGTGCTGCCAGGCGCCCACCACGTCGGTGACCCCGGCGGCCTCGAGATTCTGCCAGATCGTGGCGGCGCGGAAGGGCAGACCGAAATGAAAGCGCGGCGGCTTCATCGGCGGCGATCCCAATAGAATCGGATCCGTGCGATGATGGACCGTGCTCACGTCCATGACCGGCGCGGGCCGTACCTGCGAGGCGTAATAGCCGGTGAATTCGCCGAACGGTCCTTCCGGCAGCGTGGTCTCGCTCATCGGCAAGAGATGGCCTTCGAACACGATCTCGGCGTGCGCCGGGATCGGAAGATCCGTCAGCGGCCCGGGATGGACCTCGATCGGTGCGCCCTTGATGGCGCCGGCGAATTCGTATTCCGATTGCCCCGCGGGCAAATATTCAAAGCCGGCGACGAACAGCGCCGGATCCTCGCCATTGACGACCGCGAGCGGGCAGGGTTTGCCCTGCTCCCAGTATTTTTTCGCGATGATGGCGCCGTGCCGGCCGGTATGGTCGAACTGCACGGTGACTTTGTTCCGGCCGTGCACCTGAACGCGGTAGATCGAGGCATTGATCCAGCCGCCGTCCGGATCGCGCATGATCACGATCGAGCCCGAGCCGATGAAGGGGCCGCCGTCGTGGCGGTGCCAGATCGGCGCCGGAAACTTGGCGAGGTCGACGTCCTTGCCCCTGATCGTGTGTTGCAGGAAGGCGGCGTCCTTGACGACCGCGGGCGCGCGCGGCTGCAGCGTCTTGCGCTTCTCCATCCAGGCTTTGAGCGCGTCGAGCGGCCGCAATGTCGGATCGATGCCGAGCGCGAGCGCAGCCCGTTGCGGGTTGGTGGTGGCGTTGGTGAGGATGCGAAAGCCGCGCGGAAAACCCTTGATGCCGTCGAACAGAAGCGCCGGGCCATCCGCTCGCCCCGCCGCCACCTCGGTGACGGCGCCGATTTCGAAGCGAGGGTCCGCGCCCTCGATGCGCCGCAGCGCGCCGAGCTTGTCGACGAGCTCGATGAATTCGCGCAAGTCCTTGTACATTCCGTTCGCCCCTGCCGCGGCCGAGGCGCTGAGGATAGCAGCCTGCGCGCCTTGTGGTCAGGCGCGGTTCCTCGCTATTCTTCGTCACCCCGACGGCTCAAGAAGGACAAAGGTCATGGCCAAGCTTCGCCACATCGCGCTCATCGTTCCCGATCCGGAAAAGGCCGCCAAGTTTTTCGAGGACGCCTTCGACATGAAGGTGGCGGGCAAGGCCCGGCGCGGGCTCTACGTCTCCGACGGCACCGTCAACGTCGCGCTGCTCAAGCAGGAAGGGGACGAGAAGGTCGGCATCTACCACTTCGGGATGTGGGTGGACGATCTCGACGAAGCGGAGAAGAAGGTCGTGGGCGCGGGCGGCAAGTAT
>JBKOXY010000154.1:0-17436 GCA_046725125.1 Pseudomonadota bacterium
CTTGAACATGGTGCCTCCTTGATTGGCGGCAGCATCTAACCCATAGAGAGCCAACGGGCTCCCTTTTTCAAGTAGGTGGTCGCGTTGCGACATTGCCTTACTTGTGATATCGCGCGCTTGCCTTTGATCTCGATCGACATGCCGAGGAAGTGAAGGGCTCGGAAGCCGCGTTCCTAGCTTTTTTGTTTGGCTCGATGAATTCGTTGATAGTTTCCTGAAACCAAGTTGCTATCATCACTCCGTATTTGTGCCAGACGGTATGGAGGCAATCCCCAGATCGGGTATTGCGCCACATGACGCAGCTTTCTACCGGCCTCACAAAGAAAGGCCGCTGCAATCATGATAGCCTACTCCGCCCAGACCGTGGTAGCCGGCGCCGACGAATAGGTGATCGCGATAGTTTCACCGATCCCCAACTTGAAAGCCCCTGTCGAAACGCCGGTCGACGTTCCATCGACCACAATGTCCGTAACGTCGCCCTGAGAAATGATGATGGTTTTCGGCGTTTGTCTGACGATGTAGACTTTCGCACTCGCCGGTCGGGAGCTGCCCCCGCCACCGTTCGTCAGATTGCCGTTCGGCCGCCAGGGATTTGGAATGAGCCCGACGGGATTGTATCGCGAATTATTTATCACGGTTGCGTCGGCTTTGAGCGGCCCGGGACTGTTGTCGTGGTTTTGCGCAAAGGAATTATCGGCGATATGCCAACCTCTCGAAGCGCCCTTCATTTCGAGTGGTCGCCCTGTAGCGTTGCCGAGAATTTTGTTGCCGCAGAGGGCGCTTGCGTCGTGACCGAAAGGTCGGCAAGCCGAATGTTGCGCAATAATGTGATCTTCGCGATCTTGGCGGCGTCGCTAGTCAGATAGGCGTCATAGATCTGGTCGTCGAGCATAATTACGCCGTTCTGGGCGTCGGCCTTCACGACTCGCTTTATTTCTCCGGCACGTTTTGTCGCGATCGCGCAGTCGACCGTCTTCTTCGAATACAGGAGAACAGCGTCGCCGACGGCAACGTTGGCGGCATCCTGAGGCGCGAGTGTGATGGTCGTATCGCCCCTCGCAGTGTCGGCGGCGAGCGCCACGTCATAGCCGATGCGCCGATCATGGACCTCGATCGCCGGACGGTCCGTCATCGTCTGGGCCGCGATGATGTTCGTGACGCCCATCCCTTCGCCTTGAAGGTGCACGTTGCTCGTCAGTAACTTGATGGTGTCCGAGATCACATAGTCGCCCGCTTTAACGAAGATTTTGCCGCCGGTCGGCGGGAGGGCGTCGACTGCGTTCTGGATGTCGTTGAAATCCGCGACTTTGCAGTCCGGCGGACCGAGGTCGGGAGCGACCACGTAAGTGGCCGCGAATTTGTCGGTGGAACAGGCCATTGTCGGCGCTCCTGAATTCGTCAAACTCCGCATGAGCAAATTGCGTTTGGTCTCGGGACGATCGCCAATCACGCGAGCGTTCCGCGCGGCGGCATGGCCGCTCGCGGCGCGCGCGCAGCAGCCCGACCGGATGCGGCGCATCGGCGTGCTGGAGACTGTTTCCGTAACGCTAAACGCGGCCAATTACGACGCCTTGCGCCAAGGTCTGCGTGAGTTGGGCTATGTTGAAGGGCGAAATCTAGTCATCGAATATCGCTCGGCCGATGGACGCGCTGGGCGTTTCCCGGAGCTCGCGACGGAGTTGATCCGCCGCGACGTCGATTTGATTATAACCAGGGGGACGCCGGCGGCGCTCGCGGCCAAGAATGTGACGGCAACGATTCCGGTCGTCATGGCGGCTTCCGGCGATCCAGTCGGAACCCATCTCGTCGCCAGTTCTCGCGCGTCCTGGCGGCAACCTCACGGGGCTGAGCTCAATCGTCAGCGATTTGTACGGCAAGCGGGTCGAGCTGCTCAAAGAGATGGTGCCAGCGGCTGCGGTGATTGCGGGTTTCCTCAATCTGAGCAACCCTGCCACCCCGCCGGAATGGAAAGAGACAGAGACGGCCACGCGATCGCTCGGGTTGCGATCCCTGCTCTTTGACGTGAGAAATGGGAGATGATATTCGACGGGCCTTCGATGCCGCCGAGCGGGAGTCCGGCGTGGCGCTCGTCATCCAGCCGGACGGCGTTCTCCAACAGCACCGAGGGACGATAACCGAGCTTGCGGCCAAGCATCGGTTGCCGGCCATCTATGCGGCGCGGGGAGTTCATCGACGCTGGTGGGCTGGCTTTGTACGGCGTGAGCTATCCGGACCTCTATCGGCGCGCGGCGACTTACGTGGACCGGATTTTCAAGGGTGCTAAGCCGGCGGACCTACCGATCGAGCAGCCGACCCGCTTCGAGCAGGTAGTCAACCTCAAAACGGCGAAGGCGCTCGGCCTCGAGGTGCCGCCGACGCTGCTCGCGCGCGCCGACGAGGTGATCGAGTGATGTAAAGTGGGAGGGAGGTTCAAAGATGAAACTTCCCCGCCGAAATTTTCTGCATCTGGCTGTGGGCGCTGCCGCGCTGCCCGTCGTGTCGCCCATCGCGAGCGCACAAACCTATCCAACGCGGTGCGCATCGTTGTTGGCTTCCCGCCCGGAGGCGGTACGGACATCACGGCGCGCCTGATCGGTCAATGGCTCTCAGAGCGGCTCGGTGAGCCGTTCATCATCGAGAACCGGGGCGGACCGCAGGCTGTCTTTCGATTATGGTCGAGCCCCGCGCTACCCGACCGGAGATTTCCCGCTCCCGGTCATTTTAAGATAGGGCCGGTTGCTACCATTTTGCTACCCAATTAGACGGGACAGGGTAGAACGGGCCGGCACAGCGGGATGGTGGGGCGGGCGTTTTAGGCCCGAAAACATTGACTAGCAGGCACGCGGCGGGACGGGGTGACATGGCACAAATTGAAGCCCATATTCCTGCCCAGGATTGAGCTGTGACGGAGGCCGCCCATGGATATTCAAGGTCTCGGCTATGTCGGCATTCGTGCGAAATCACTCGAGGACTGGAAGAGCTTCGGCACCCAATTCTTAGGGATGCAGCTCGTCGAGCGGAGCGGCAAAAGCCTCGCGCTGCGGATGGACGATCGCAAGCAGCGCGTGCTCGTCAGTGAAGACGGCGGCGAGGGTGTCGCTTTCTTCGGTTGGGAGGTGGCCGACGCCGCCGCGCTCAATGATTTTGCCGCGCGGCTGGAGCGGGCCGGGGTTGAGGTTGCCCGCGGCGCGCGCGCGCTTGCGGATGAACGCCGCGTCAAGGACCTCGTTGTGCTTTCCGATCCGCTCGGCAACCGGCTCGAAATCTTCCACGGCGCCGAGACCGCGAGCGACCCGTTCAAGCCCGGCCGCTCGATCTCGGGCTTCCGCACCGGGCCGCTCGGCATGGGCCACGCCGTGCTGCACGTCAAAGACATCAACGATGCCGTGCCGTTCTACCGCGACGTGCTCGGGTTCCGCCTATCCGACTATATGGTGCGGCCGTTCAACGCCTATTTCTTCCACGCCAATCCGCGCCACCACTCGATCGCCTTCATCGAGACCGGCCGCAGCGCCACCCACCATCTGATGGTGGAACTCTACAGCCTCGACGACGTCGGGCAATGCTACGACCTGGCGCTGGGCGAGGAAGGCCGCATCGGCGTCACCCTCGGCCGGCACATCAACGACGAGGTCACCTCGTTCTATTCGAATTCGCCGTCGGGATTCATGGTGGAGTACGGCTGGGGCGGCCGCATCATCGACGTCGACAGCTGGCAGCCGGAAGAGGTCACCTGGGGCCCGAGCATGTGGGGCCACGACCGTCTGTGGATGACGCCGGAAAAGCGCGCCGAGGCGCGCGCGATCCGCGTCGAGGCGGCCGCGACCGGCCTGCGCAAGCCGGTGAACGTGATCGAGGGCAATTACAAGCTCGCGCCCGGCGTCTGCCCGTGGTGGGATGGCGTGGTGCGGGGCGAGGCCGCGGAGTAAGACTCGTCATCCCCCGGCTCGACATCGCAAGTCGGGTTTACCCGACTTGCGGCACTTCATCGGCAGAACTCGGGCAAGCCCGAGTTCTGCGACATCCTTCGAAATAAGCGCCGGTATCGCGTCAAGCCGCGAGCTTCACGTATTCGAAATCACCCGGCTTGTTGTCGATGCCGACACGCGGCGGCGCGATCCAGCTTGCGAATTTGCCGGGCTCGACGACCTGGCGCATCAGGCTCTGGATGAAGTCGCCGTCATCCTTCGACGGCAGCCACTTGTCCTTCTGCCGCTCCCACGTTGCCGCGTCGACCAGCTCCCCGCTCGACGACGCCGTGACGTCCCTGAACTCGCCGATCTGCCGGTGGAACGCGACGTGCGGCAGCTGGAATCGGAAGCTCACCCCAACCCGGTCGATGATCTTGTTCCAGCGATCGAGACCGCGCTGGCAGTCGGCGGTGTAGTCGTCGCGCAGCCGCATGTTGATGGCGGTGAGCGCGGGCTCGTCCACGCGCTTGATCTCGCCGTCAACGAGCTTGAGCACCGGATAGGTCGAGTTCTCGAGCTTGTGGTCATCCTCGATCTTGGTCTCCTGGAAACGGCCCTTGAGGCTGGCGTTGAAGGCGTTCGCCGCGTTGGTCGACACCTCCGAGCCGAACAGGTCGAGCGACAACGAATAGTGCAGATTGAGCTTCTTCTGCATGGTGGGGAGATCGATGACGCCGAGGCCGCGGACCTTGTCGATATCGCCCGGGTCCTCGACGCCGGCGGCCTTCATCGCCTCGCAGGTGCGCTGGACCGTGCGGCCGATCCCGGTCTCGCCGACGAACATGTGGTGCGCTTCCTCGGTGAGCATGAAGCGACAGGTTCGCGAGAGCGGGTCGAAGCCGGACTGCGCCAGGCTTTCGAGCTGCATCTTGCCGTCGCGATCGGTGAAGAAGGTGAACATATGGAAGGAGAGCCAGTCCGGCGTCGCCTCGTTGAAGGCGCCGAGCATGCGCGGCTTGTCGGGGTCGCCGGAACGGCGCTGCAGCAGCTGCTCGGCCTCCTCACGGCCGTCGCGGCCGAAATATTTCTGCAGGATATAGACCATGGCCCAGAGATGCCGGCCTTCCTCGACATTGACCTGAAAGACGTTGCGCATGTCGTAGAGCGAGGGTGCGGTCTTGCCGAGATGGCGCTGCTGCTCGACCGAGGCCGGCTCGGTATCGCCCTGGATGACGACGAGACGGCGCAGCATGGCGCGGTATTCGCCTGGCACCTCCTGCCAGGCGGGCTTGCCGTAATGCTGACCGAATGGAATCGTGCGGCCCTCCTCGTGCGGCGCCAGCAGGATGCCCCAGCGATAGTCCGGCATCTTCACGTAATCGAACTTGGCCCAGCCCTTGGGATCGACCGACACCGCGGTGCGCAGATAGACCAGCGCCTCCTGGAAGCCGTTCGGCCCCATGGTCTTCCACCAGTCGATATAGCCGGGATGCCAGCCCTCGAGCGCGCGCAGCACCTGCCGGTCCTCGGTGAGATTGACGTTATTCGGGATCTTGGTCGAGTAATCGACGTTGACGATATCGCTCATGGCGTACTCCTCTAATGGCGAATGGCGAATAGCGAGTACCGAACAAGGGGAGCAGCCATCGCTCCGCCTTCATGCTCGCGAGTTGCTCCTGCTATTTGCCATTCGCTGTTCGCATCTGCGCTCTCACACCCTGCGCGTGTCGAACACCGGCTTTTGGCCGGTGCCGTAGCGCTTGAGCGCGCCCTCCTCGCCGACGGCGTTGGGGCGCTGGAAAATCCAGTTCTGCCACGCGGTGAGGCGCGCGAAGATTTTCGATTCCATGGTCTCCGGGCCGCCGAAGCGCAAATTGGCTTCGAGCCCGGTCAGGCCGTCGGCGGAAAAGCTCGCGCGCTCCTCCAGAAACACGCGGATCTCGTCCTCCCAATCGATGTCGTCGAGCGCGAAGGTGACGAGACCCAGCCGCTGTGCCGCTTCGGCATCGAGCATCTCGGCGGTCGCGGCCTTCGCCCGGTCGAGGTCGGCCGGATCGGCCAGGAAACGGCTCGCAAGCCGCGAAAGCCCGTTCGACATCGGATAAGCGCCGAAATTGACCGCGGCCAGCGCCAGCGTCGCGGGCGGCTTGTTGTCGCCGTCCCGTTTCCCGATCAGCATGTAGGAGCGGTCGCTCGCGAACACGAGCTCGGCCAGCGTGCCGGCGAAGCACGAGCCGGGCTCGACCAGAGCGACGAGCGAGCGCGAGGTGAGATCGATGCGCTTGAGCGCGCGCTTCCAAAAGCCTCTGATCTCGCGCGCGAGCCAGTGATCCTTGTTGGCGTCGAGGAATTGATCGTAGGCGAGCACTTGCGCCGGATCGCCTGACGACTTGAAGACGATCGCGGCGACGTCGAATTCGTTGGCGCGGATGTCGAGGATCGCATCGTCGAGCTCGCGCGCGAGCTTGAGCGGCCAGAACTCCGCGCCCTGATCGACCATGGCCTCGGCGGCGGCCGGCGGCGGCGCCTGCGGCCCGCGCAAGGTGATGGTCGCGCGCCGCGCGCGCGCCGACGAGCCACCTTCGCGAGTGTCCGGCGCGCGCACTTGAGAGTGGCCGCGCTGGCCGCTCGCTTCGCTCGCCAGCGCGGCGTCCCGCTGGAATTCGACCGACACCGTGCCGTACTCGACGCCGTCCGCGGACCGCTCACGCGTGAGCGGCTTGAGCGCGATGCCCTTGGCAGCGGCCGGCCGTCGCGACTTTGCGGCGAATTCCTGCGCGCGCTCGGCCACCGCCGCTTCGAGCTTGGAGCCCGGCACCACCTCATCGACGAGCCGCCAGTCCACGGCGCGCTTGCCTTTGATGCCCTCCTCCGTGGTGCAGAACACGTCGGCGCGATCGCGGCGCACCTTGCGTTTGTCGGTGACCCGGGTGAGCCCGCCGGTGCCGGGGAGCACGGCAAGCAGCGGCAGCTCCGGCAGCGAAACCGCCGAGGAGCCGTCGTCGATCAGCATGATGTGGTCGGCTGCGAGCGCCAGCTCGTAGCCACCGCCGGCGGCGGTGCCGTTGATCACGCAAATGGTGAAGAGGCCCGAGGCCTCGCTCGCATCCTCGATGCCGTTGCGCGTCTCATTGGTGAACTTGCAGAAATTGACCTTGTGGGCGTGCGTGGCGCCGGCGAGCATGCGGATATTGGCGCCGGCGCAGAACACCCGCGGCTTGCCCGAGCGCAGCAGGATGACCTTCACCTGCGGGTGCTCGAAGCGCAGCCGCTCGATGGCGTCCGCCAGCTCGATGTCGACGCCGAGGTCGTAGGAGTTGAGCTTGAGCTCGTAGCCCTCGAACAGCGTGCCCTTTTCGTCGACGTCCATCAGCAGCGTGGCGACGTGGCCGTCGACCGTGAGCTTCCAGTGACGATATTTCGACGGATCGGTCTGGAAATCGATGCGGCTCTTGCCGTTGTTCAATTTGCGTTCTGCGTCGGCCATGGATTTCCTCACAACGTCATTCAGCGAGCCGAAGTCGGATGTTTCCGACGTAGGCCGCCTGTGGCGACTCGGGCAGGCTCGACTTCGGCGTAGGCGGGGATTTCGCCCTCGTGATGCTCGCGAAGCAGCCGGTTGACGAAGTCGGAGATGGCACGCAAGGTCGCCTCGGGCGCCTCGCGGTGCGGCGCGTGCCGCGCATTCGGCAACATCGCGACATCGACCGGGCAATAGCACTCCTGCTGCGCCACCTCGATCTGCCGCGTGGTGCCATATTGGTCGTTCTCGCCCTGGACGATCAGGATCGGCACGCGGATATGGGCGAGCGCATCGCTGAGATCCCACTTGCGGAACTCGGGATCGAGCCAGGGGCCACACCAGCTGTGGAACGCGTTGTCCGGATCGGCATGCCATCGCGCGAGCTTGGCGCGCAGCGCTCCCGCCTCGAAAGCCGCCCGGGTGCGCTCGATCTCGGCGATGCCCATGTCCTCGGTGAAGAAATGCGGCGCCATCAACGCGAGCCCGCGCACGCGGTGGTCCTGGATACTGCCGGCGTAGATCGCGGCGATCGATGCCCCGTCGCTGTGGCCGACGAGAAGGCCGCGGCGGAAGCCTATCGCGGCGAGCACGCGAGGAAGCACGTCGCGCGCCTCGTCATGCATGAACGAGACCGGACGCGGCAATTTCGCCGGCGACGAGCGGCCGTAGCCGGCGCGCGAATAGGCGAAAACCCCAGCGCCGGTTGCTGCCGCGAGCTCCTGCGCAAAACTGCCCCAGCCTGCGACGCAGCCGAGCCCCTCGTGCAGCAGCACCAGGGTCGGCGCCGCATCCGGGCGCGGGCCGATCATGCGGTATTCGAGCCGCATCTCGCCGAGCTCGAGCATGCCTTGATCAGCCAGCGTCACTATCTGCCTCCGTCGGCATAACTCGCGACGATGCGCGCGAGTTTCGTGCAGCTCTGCTCCACGGTATCGCCCGAGGTATCGAGCTCGGCCTGGGCGCGCGCGTAGTCCGCCCGCCGCGCATCGAGGATGGCAACGAGATCGGCCATGGCCTCGCGGTTCTGCGCCATGGGGCGGAAATCGCCCTGCGCCATCACCCGCCTCATGTGCTCGTCAGGCCGCGCCTTGATCCACACCGTGTGCGTGCGGCGCAGAAGCAGCGCATAGGTTTCGGAGTCCGACACGATGCCGCCGGCGGTGGCGACCACGGCCGCGTCGTGCTCGGCGATGACGCGCTCAAGGCAAGCACGCTCGTAGCGGCGAAAGGTTGCAAGCCCTGCCATCTCGATCAGGTCGGGAATGCGCGCGCCGTAGTTCTGTTCGACCAGGCGGTCGAGCTCGATGAAGGGGCAGCCGAGCGCGTCCGCGAGCCTGCGACCCAGCGTCGATTTGCCGGCGCCGCGCAGCCCGACCAGCGCGATCCGCCGGCCACGGTCGATCGCCGCACCCCGCGCGGCGCGGCTTTCGATCAGCTCGGCGAGCGCGGGAAGCTCGGCGCGCGGCGTGCGCGCGAGGACATCGAGAATCTGGGCCATCGCCGCGGTGCGCCCGTTGCTGCGCGGGAGCAATTCGATGATCGGAACGTCGAGCGCCTGCGCGATCGATGCGAGCATGATCACGGACGGGTTGCCCTCTCCGCCCTCGATTTGCGCGAGATAGCGCTCGGAGGCGCCGGACGCCTGCGCGAGCTGGCGGCGCGTCATGCCGCGCTTGGCGCGGGCGAGCCGCACCAGTCGGCCGATCGCGGCGACGAACGCGCGGTGACCCTCGCGCTCGGGCGCGGCCGGGGACCGCTTCGCCTTCATTTTCGTCTTGATTGCCGGCACGACCGACCGTCCGCTCATCGGCACTATAGTTCATGCAATATAATGCATGTCGCGGGTAGCGTCAACGCGCCCGCAATGCACTAGCCCACAGCCGGCCACTACCGCGTCGCGCGCTCGGCGCGCAGCTTGAAGCGCTGGATCTTGCCGGTGGCGGTCTTTGGGAGCTCGGCGCGAAACTCGATCCAGCGCGGATATTTGTAAGGCGCCAGCGTCGTCTTGACGTGCTCCTGCAGTGCCCGCGCCAGCTCCTCGCAGGTCTTGTCGGCCGACTTGAGCACCACGAAGGCCTTGGGCTTGATCAGCGCGTCCTCGTCCGGGCAGGCGACGACCGCGGCCTCCAGCACATCGGGATGGGTGCAGAGCGCGCCTTCGACCTCGAACGGCGAGACATAGATGCCGCCGACCTTGAGCATGTCGTCACGCCGCCCGCAATAGACGTAGTAGCCGTCCTCATCTTGCACGTATTTGTCGCCGGAGCGCGTCCATTCGCCCAGGAAGGTCTCGCGCGTCCTCTCGCGATCGTTCCAATACATGGCCGCGGCGGTCGGCCCGCGCACCTGCAACTCGCCCATTTCGCCGCTGCGGGTGATCACATTGCCGTCGTCGTCGACGAGGCGGATGTCGTAGCCCGGCACCGGCTTGCCGGTAGTGCCGTATCTCACCTCGCCCGGATAATTCGAGAGGAAGATGTGCAGCATCTCGGTGGAGCCGATGCCATCGAGCACGTCGACGCCGTAGCGTTCCTGCCAGCGCCGGCCGACGTCGGGCGGCAAGGCCTCACCCGCGGAGACGCAGTATCTCAGCTTCAGTTCGGCGCGATTGGGCGCGGCCGGGTTGGCGAGGAAGGCGGCATAAAATGTCGGCACGGCATAGAACACCGTCACCGGATGCCGGCGCAGGATCGCGGCGACCGTCTCGGGCGTCGGGCGGTCGGGCGAGAGAATGGTGGTTGCGCCGACCGTCATCGGGAAGGTCATGGCGTTGCCGAGCCCGTAGGCAAAAAACAGCTTCGCCACCGAGTAGCAGACGTCGCTTTCGTCGAGGCCCAGCACGCCGCCGGCATAGAGGTCGGCGGTGAGCCGCAGATTGGCATGGACGTGCACCGCGCCCTTGGGCCTGCCGGTCGAGCCCGAGGTATAGAGCCAAAAGCACATGTCGTCGCGCGTGGTGGGCGCGGTGTAGGACTCGGGCTGCGCACCCGCGAGCAAATCCTCGAAACGGCGATGCCCGCATGCGTTCTCGCCCGAGACGATCACATGCAGCAGATCCGCGCTCGATCCGATCAGCTTGGCGAATTTCGCAAACAGCGCCTCCGACACCACAAGGACCTTGGCGCGGCTGTCGGCGAGCATGAAGCGGTAGTCGTCCTCGGTCATCAGCGTATTGACCGGAATGGGCACCACGCCGGCCTTGATGGCCCCGAGGAAGGCGGTGGGCCAGTCGATCGTGTCGAGGAGCGCGAGCAGGATACGCTCCTCGCGCCGGATCCCGAGCGAGCGCAGCACGTGGCCGAAGCGGTCCACGCGCTCGGCGAGCTGGCCATAGGTCCAGCTTCCGCGCGGATCGATAAAAACCGGTTTGTCGGCGCGCCCGGCCTTGAGGTTGCGCTCGATGATGTCGGCGGCGAAGTTGTAGTTGCGCGGGATTGCGTCGATGGCGGCGCGCGCATCGATCGTCGGCGTGAGCTTCGGGGCGGCATCAGCCATGGTGCGCTTCCTCGACTCTCGTCGTCCGCCGCTGAGCGGCTCTTCTCGGCCATGAATTATGCAAGCCGCCGATGACTGCCGCAATGAAAAGCTTGCTATAATCGCGGACCTGGGCGCCCGCCTGGCGCCACCTCAAACATAAGAACGCGCAGGAGAGACTCCCATGGACGAGACGGTCCGCAAGGTCAGCGCCGACGATATCAACCCGCGTTACAACTGGGCCCGCGCGCTGCCGGCGCTCGGCACCATGGGGGTCGACTTCGAGGAACGGGTCGATTACCGCCGGCTGCACCGCTATCGGCTGAGCCGCGTCAAGCAGGCGCTGGAAAAATCCGAGCTTGGCGCGCTGCTCGTCTTCGACGTCAACAACATCCGCTACATTACCTCGACGAAGATCGGCGAGTGGGAGCGCGACAAGCTCTGCCGCTGGGCGCTGCTCGCCCGCGACCGCGATCCCATCCTGTGGGACTTCGGCTCCGCCGCCGTGCACCACAAGCTCTACACCCCTTGGCTCAAGCCCGAGGACTGCAAAGCCGGCCTCATCGGTCTGCGCGGCACCGTCAATCCGGCGTTCGGACTGATGGAGCGCCACGCCAAGGAGATTGCTTCGCTGCTCAAGGAGGCCGGCGTCCACAAAATGCCGGTCGGCGTCGACATCATCGAGCCGCCGATGATGTTCGAGCTGGAGAAGGCGGGCCTCAAGATCAAGGACGGTCAGCAGGTGATGCTGGAGGCGCGCGAGCTCAAGAACATCGACGAGATCGCCCTGCTCAATCGTGCCGCCGCGATGGTCGACGGCGCTTACCATCTCATCAATGAAGAGCTCAAGCCCGGGGTGCGTGAGAACGACATCGTCGCCAAGGTCAACGAATTCCTCTACCGCCACGGCTCCGACGACGTGGAGGCGATCAATGCGATCTCGGGCGAGCGCTGCAATCCGCACCCGCACAATTTCACCGACCGCATGCTGCGCCCCGGCGATCAGGCGTTCTTCGACATTCTGCAGTCGTTCATGGGCTACCGCACCTGCTACTATCGCACCTTCAACGTCGGGCGGGCGACGCCGGTGCAGCACGACGCCTACAAGAAGGCACGCGATTGGCTCGACAAGGCGATCGCCCTGATCAAGCCGGGGGTCACCACCGATCAGATCTGCAAGGTGTGGCCCAAGGCGCCGGACTTCGGCTTCCCCGACGAGATGTCGGCCTTCGGCCTGCAATTCGGGCACGGGCTCGGGCTTGCGCTGCACGAGCGGCCGATCATTTCACGCGTGGTCTCGCTCGATCATCCGACCGAAATCAAGGAGGGCATGGTGTTCGCGCTCGAGACGTATTGCCCGGCGGGCGACGGGTACTCCGCCGCCCGCATCGAAGAGGAGGTCGTGGTGACCGACAAGGGTTGCCGCGTGATCACGCTATTCCCGGCCGAGGAGCTGCCGATCAGTCATCGGTATTGAGTTTTGCATCACGCGATGGCCGCGGTCTCGTAACCGCTCCCTGCAGCATGCCAGCGCTGCTTGCCATGCCCGTTGGATTGACAGTAGATACCGGGGCAGAACACCAGCTGGAGGGTCGATAATGGAAATTCGTATCGCACAGGCGAAGCTCTGGCCGATCATGGCCGCCGCCGCGCTCGTGGGCCTCGCGCTCACGTTCGCGTCTTCGCCCGCCGCCGCGCAGCAGTGGACGCCGGAGCAACGCGCGGCCTGTGAACCGGATGCGATGCGGCTCTGCCAACAGTACATCCCGGACATTGATCGTGTCAGGGCGTGCATGGCCCATTACCGTCGCTACCTCAGCCCCCGCTGCCGTGCCTTGTTCGAGGGCGGCGCGAAGAAGGGACGCTCCTGAGCGACGGCCAACGTCGCGCGCTCTCCTGAGCACACATCTTTCCTGAGCGCACGTCGCGTTCCGCCGGGCGCGCGGGCCATCGCGTTCGAGGGATGAGGTCTTGGGCACGACCCACTGTCGAATGCTCGGCAGTGCGATGCGCCCGCCCATGCGAGCGCGGGCACGATCCTTCTTTTTCGCCGTTTCCAATGTTGATTCCGGATGAGTGCAGACGATCTCGCGCCGCTTGCATTCGCGCCGCTCGGTCGGCGAGGGACCGGCGTCAAGCCGTAGGTGCGAACCGCGGATGCTGTTACCATCGCCGCGCGCCCCTCGAGAGCGAGCGCAATCGAGCCTGCGGAGGATGCCATGGCGAAGAAGCAAGCGGATGCGGTCTACAAGATCGTCGAAGTCGTCGGTGTCAGCGACAAATCGTGGGAGGACGCGGGTCGCAGCGCGGTGGAAACGGCAGCCGAGTCGCTGCGCGACCTGCGCGTGGCCGAAGTGACGCAAATGGACATGAAGTTGGAAAACGGCAAGGTCGCCGCATTTCGCACCCGCGTGTCGCTCTCATTCAAATACGAAGCTTGAGGGGCTTCGCCCACTGGCCAATAGGGCGTGGATGGAGCGGCGGCTCACGATCGCGCGAGGTTAGTCGACACTCCCTCCTTGCAGTTGCGGGGGGAGATCGAGACCGCGGTACTTTCCTCGACGAGGAATGTTGAGCTGCGCTCGGCCCCGCTCCGGAATCATGCCATGCGGACCAACCCTTTGAATTCATGCGGGGTTTCGCGGATTGGCTGCCCCGTTGCCGGCCCAGTGCCGCGGGCGCGCAGGGCTGCGGGCCGCAGCCTCGGCTTACCACGTTAACCTATTGGAATCACACGTTTTCAAGGTTTCGTGAAGGGCCTTGGGAAGGACCCCGGGCCGTCTTACTTTTTTCTGCAGACAGCCCATGAACCTTACATCGCCTCGTTGCGACCAATGACGGGGAGATTTTGGGGGAGCGTGTGATGAACAATTTCTCGATGTTTACGGCCGACC
The DNA here is from genome assembly GCA_046725125.1 of Pseudomonadota bacterium. Classification (GTDB taxonomy): domain Bacteria; phylum Pseudomonadota; class Alphaproteobacteria; order Rhizobiales; family Xanthobacteraceae; genus VAZQ01. Next base: position 13,803 of record JBKOXY010000154.1, read on the forward strand.
GCATGACCCACCTGAAGGTGGTGGCGATGGCCCTCGTCTGCGCGACGCTAGTCGCCGGCCTCGGCGTTGCCGCGCGCGTCACCGACACCGGCACGGCCGATGGCCGGCTGGAAGCCACCGTGATCAAAGCCGGCAAGCCGGTGACCGCGTCGACCAGCGAGCCGCGCGCGATCCGCTGACGGTTTTACGTCTTCTCAACCCCCGTACTTTGCGCGCTCTCGGGCGCGCTTTTCTTTTTTGGGGCTGCGCCAGGACGCGTCGGCGAGCGCCGTGCCCTGGTGTGGCAGCCGGGACACGCTCGGGAAAAATTTCCGGACCGAGCCGCCGCCCCCGCGAGTCATTCGTCAAACTGGGAACCGGGGGGCGCGGGCCTTCGCGGCGCGGGGGCCGCGGGGAGCGCGACACCCATCTGGCGCATCAGCTCGACCGGCTGCAGCATTGGCGGCACGCGATCGGGCACGAATCTCCACGCGGCGAGCAGCGCGGCCACAGCTGCGACCACGAGCGTCATCAGGATCGCGAATGCTCGCCAGCGTCGCATCCGCCGCTGGACCACCAGCACCGCCGTCGCTGGCTCGACTGCCGGCGCGCGTGCCTCACTCGGCGCTTGGACTGCAGCAGCGACTGGCGGCGGAACGACGGGCGCACTGGGTGTCGGCTCGACGGCTGATGTCGGCTCGACGGCAGATGTCGGTGCTGGCGTGGCATCGGGCGTCGGCGCCGGGGTGGCGTCCGGCGTCGGTGCCGGGGCTACCTCCGAAATCGGCGCTGAAGTCGCTTCTGAAGCTGGCGGAGGGATCGCTTCTGAAGCTGGCGGGGGGGTCGCTTCTGAAGCTGGCGCGGGGGTCGCTTCCGAAGCTGGCGCGGGGGTCGCTTCTGAAGCTGGCGCGGGGGTCGCCTCCGAATCGGGCGTCTGCATCATCGGCGTCTGCATCATCTCCGACGTTGGTGCCGGCGTCGCCTCTGTGCCTGCCGCCGAGGCCGCTTCTGAAGTTAGGGTTGTTGTCGCTTGCGATATCGCGGCTTCGATCGCATCCAAGCTTGGTGGCTCAGCCGTTGTCGCGGCGGCGGGCGCGGACGGCGGGATTTCCGCCTCCGGCAGTTGGCTTTTCTGTTGGACCTCGGACATTTTGGCCTTGATGTGCGCCCAAATCTTGGCCTCCGGCTCCACCGGCTCGACCATGAGGTACAATTCGCCGAACCGGCGCTCCCACAGCTCCACGCTGCCGGCGAATGCTTGGTCGGCGTGCAGCAAGGTCCGCGCCTGCGTGCGCTCCTCGAGGTCGAGCGTGCCGAGCACGTATTCGGCCGCAAGCGCATCCGTGTACTCGAGTTCGCTCATGACTTGAGACACTGCTCGATCTCGAGCAGGCTGCGCCGCAGCGACGCCCTAAGCAGATTGACCGGCATGTCGAGCTTGGCCGCGAGCTGTTCGCGGCTGAAAGCACCGTAATAGGCGAGCAGCAGCATGCGTTGGCGATCCGGTTCGAGCCGTCCGATGCAGGTGAGCAGCCGTTTGAGATCGTCGGTCAGCTGGTGGCGGGGCACGCTGCCGGGGCCCTCATCTTCGTCGATGATTTCCTGCTCGCTGTCGCCCGCGGCCGGCTGCGGTCCCCGCGCCATATCGATCGCCAACCGCCGGGCGATCGCGACCATCCAGGCGAGCGGCGTCGAATGGGCAGGATCGAACTCGCCGGCGTCGCGCCAGATCTTCAGATAGGCCTCCTCCATGACGTCGGCGGCGAGGTCGTGGCGCCGCAGAATACGCAGGACCACGCCATAGAGCTTGGCGCAGGTCGCCCCATAGAGCCGCTCGAACGCAACCGCGTCGCCCTTGGTGACGGCCGCGAGCAGCCATGTGATTTCAACCGGCGTCGACATTACGTCAAAAGCTACTTCCTGCTGGGCTCGCCATTCAAGCTTGCGCCGCCGGCGCAGCCTTGGTGCATCGCTGTTCCGAGCGGCGGGCCGCCGTGGAAAACGCGTCAAGCGAACAGGCTGGAGCGAATCTGCGGTAACGAGCCAAGACCGCTCCAAGGGCCGATTATGGCCTCCGACGCCGCCCTCCGTCGAGACGCGAGTCGAAAGGACCAATCGCGGGGGCCGGCGGCCGGACCAGAGAGCCTGACATCCCCGGGTCGACTAGCGTTGCCGTGTCACGCGCTCGCGCTGTTGCGCATCATGCCGATGGCGTCGAGCTCGGCCTGCTCGTCGACGTCGTCCTCAGCCCGCTCGCGCATCTGGTCGCGCTCGCCGAGCAGCTCGACCTTCTTCATCTCCTCGAAGGCCTCGCCGAGAGCCGCTTTGGCGTCTTCGAGCTGGACTTTCAGGTCGTCGGCCGAGCGCTTGAGGTTGTCGCGCCGCTGCATCGCCGCCTTGGCGTAGGTCGGATAGGCGAAATGACCGGGATCGTGAATCCCGGAACGATCCTGCTCGATCTTGATGTCGCGCTCGAGATCGCCGCTGATGCGCTCAAACTCGCTGATCATGCCTTCGATCTGGGCGACCCTGCGGCGCCTGTCCTCGACCTGAAACTTCTTCAGGCGAATGAGTGTTTCGCGTGACTTCATCGACTCGTGCTCCCCGAAGCCCCGGCCCGGGCACCGCATAAAACAAGACGCGGTCCCTCCCCCCTTGGGCGACTGACCCAAGCCAGCGCGCAGTGTGGCGGGACAATGTTAGTTTTCGGTTTCCACGCCACCTTAGGATTTGCGCAACGCTTTGATATCCTTGCCCAAGACTGGTTACCGCTTCCTTTACCTTTGGAAGCGGCATTCCGCGATCGGCGGACACCGGTCACCGCGCCGCCGGCGAGCGGGCCGGCGCGGCCTGCCGCAGATCCTGCACCGGTTCTTAACTTCGTGTTTACCCGCGTCGTTAATCATTAGGTCACCGTTTGTGGGACGTCAGGGGGCCCGTCGTCCGGCCGGGACGGAGGGGCAGAAATCTCTGGATCGATTAGAGCCGACTCTTAAAGTCAGACATGAGATGATGCTTGGAAAAAAAATCGCTCCCGTGCAGTATCTTAGGGCGATTCGCCCGAGTTTCCCCAGAAAGGGCACGCGCACGTTGGAACGAGGTTTTGTTAACCACGCGTCGTTAATGTTCCGACTCGGTTTGTCCCAAGGCGTTTTCGAGGGCCGCCGCTGCGGCGTGCCGACCTGAGCCCGAAGCGGCGAGGAAGGGGACTGGCATGCGCGTATTGCTGATTGAGGATGACAGTGCCACGGCTCAATCGATTGAGCTGATGCTGAAGTCCGAGAGCTTCAACGTCTACACCACCGATTTGGGCGAAGAGGGCGTCGATCTCGGCAAACTCTACGACTACGACATCATCCTGCTCGATTTGAACCTCCCGGACATGTCCGGCTTCGAGGTGCTGCGCACGCTGCGCGTGTCCAAGGTAAAGACGCCCATTCTGATCCTCACCGGGCTGGCCGGCATCGAGGACAAGGTCAGAGGTCTCGGCTTCGGCGCCGACGACTACATGACTAAGCCGTTCCACAAGGACGAGCTGGTGGCGCGCATCCACGCCATCGTGCGCCGTTCAAAAGGCCACGCCCAGTCGGTGATCCAGACCGGCGACCTGGTGGTCAATCTCGATACCAAGACGGTGGAAGTGAACGGCGCACGC
>JBKOXY010000057.1:0-3774 GCA_046725125.1 Pseudomonadota bacterium
CGGCGGATTCTCGAGGAGAGCGATCAGCTTCAGCTGCTGTCCGCCATCGATCGCTGGCTGGCGCGCGAAGTGAAGCCGGTCGTGAAGGAGCACGATCACGCGGATATCTGGCCAAGCAAGATCGTCGCGCAGATGCAGGAGCTTGGGCTGTTCGGTGCCACCATCGGCACTGAATACGGCGGCCTCGGCCTGCCCGCTACGACCTACGCGGAAATCGTCATGCGCATTTCCGCGGTGTGGATGGCGATTACCGGCATCTTCAACTCCCATCTGATGTTAGCGCTTGCCATCGAGAAATTCGGCACCGAGCCGCAGAAGCGGCGCTGGCTGCCCAGCCTCGCCAGCGGCGAGGTTCGCGGCGGGCTCGCTTTGACCGAACCCGACGCCGGCACCGATCTGCAGGGCATCTGCATGACGGCGCGGCGCGAGGGAGACCACTACGTCATCAACGGCACCAAGACCTGGATCTCCAACAGCATCGAAGGCTCCTGCTTTGCGCTGCTGGTGAAGACCGATCCCAAGGCGGAACCGCGCCACAAGGGCATGAGCCTGTTCATCGCTCCGAAGCAGGCCGGCCTCCGCGTGGGCCGCAAGCTGGAGAAGCTTGGCTACAAGGCGATCGATTCGGCCGAGCTGATCTTCGAGGACTATCGCATTCCGGCCGACCACCTGATCGGCGAGGTCGAAGGCCAGGGCTTTCGCCAGGCGACCGGCGGGCTGGAGCTCGGACGCATCAACGTTGCCGCGCGCGGCGTCGGCATCGCCGAAGGCGCGCTGCGGCTCGCGACCGAATACGCCCAGATCCGCCGCACCTTCGGCAAGCCGATCGCGGAACACCAGGCGATCGCCTTGAAGCTCGGCGAGATGGTGACGCGCGCCCGCGCAGCACGGCTCCTCACGCTCGACGCCGCCGCCGCCTTCGACCGCGGCGAGCGGTGCGACATGGAGGCCGGCATGGCGAAGTACTTCGCCTCCGAGGCCGCGCTGGAGAACAGCACCGAGTCGCTGCGGATTCATGGCGGCTATGGCTATTCGAAGGAATACGACATCGAGCGTCTGTACCGCGATGCGCCGCTGACCTGCATCGGCGAAGGCACCAACGAAATTCAGCGCCTGATCATCGCCAAGCAGTGGCTGAAGCGGAGTAGCTCCACATGAAGCCGCTGGCGGGCATGCGGGTGATCGCCGTCGAGCAATATGGCGCGGCACCGTACGGCACCATGTTCCTGGCCGAACTGGGTGCAGACGTGATCAAGGTCGAGCACGCGGCAACCGGCGGCGACCCGGCACGACAGGCCGGTCCGCATCGGCTCGGCCCCAACGACAGCCAGTACTTCCAGGCCTGGAATCTCGGCAAGCGCAGCATCACGCTCGATATCAAGTCGCCCGAGGGCAAGCGGCAGCTCGAAGCGCTCGTGCGCGACGCCGAAGCCATCGTGAACAATCTGCGCGGTAGTCTTCCGGCGCGCCTCGGGCTCGACTACGCGACGCTCGGCCGGATCAATCCGGCCGTCGTATGCGTGCACATCTCGGCCTATGGCCGCGACAACGAGCGGGCCGACTGGCCGGGCTATGATTATCTCATGCAGGCCGAGGTCGGGCTGATGAGCCTGACCGGCGAGCCCGACGGGCCGCCGGCGCGCGTCGGCGCCTCGATCGTCGATACCATGACCGGGCTTACGGGCATCGTCGGCCTGCTGAGCTGCGTGATGCAGGCACGCCGGACGGGCCGCGGCTGCGACGTCGACACCTGCCTGTTCGACGTCGCCATGCACCAGCTCACCTACTCGGCGCTCTGGTACCTCAACGAAGGCGACAAGGCGGAGCGACAGCCGCGCAGCGCGCATCTTTCGCAGGTGCCGGTCGAGACCTTTCCCACCGCGGATGGCTGGATCTTCATCATGTGCATGACGGAGAAGTTCTGGCGCATCCTGTGCGACGTGATCGGACGGCCGGACCTGCCCGAGGATCAGCGTTTCGCGACGGCGGACCGACGCCGGGAACGTCGCGAAGCACTGACCCCGATCCTGGACGGAGAGCTGCGCAAGGCTACGACGGAGCACTGGCTTGGTCTCTTGACCGGCAAGGTGCCCGTCGCGCCGGTGTACGACCTTGCACAGGCGCTGGATGCGCCCTTCACCCGGCGCACCGGCATGCTACGCAGCATCGCGCACCCCTTTCGGCCGGAGCTGCGCGTGCTCGCTAATCCCTTGAAGATCGACGGAGTGCGGCCGGAGCAGCGAGCCTGCGCATCGCTCGGCGCGGACAACGCGCTACTGCTGCCACCGCAGCCCGCCACAGCATGAAGCTCAGCGGCCTCAAGGTCATCGACTTGTCCTGGTTCCTGCCGGGGCCCTTCCTCACCATGGCGCTCGCCGATCACGGTGCCGAGGTGATCAAGATCGAGCCGCCCGGCGAAGGCGATCCCGGGCGCCACATTGCTCCGATGGACGCGCGCACGAGCGTGTTCTTCCGCAATCTGAACCGCGGCAAGAAGAGCGTGGTGATCGACTTGAAAAGCGCCACGGGTCGCGAGGCGTTGCTGCGCCTCTGCGACAGCGCGGATGTGGTGGTGGAATCGTTTCGTCCCGGCGTCGCGGCGCGTCTCGGGATCGACTACGATGTGGTCAGCGCGCGCAACCCGGGCATCGTTTACTGCTCGATCAGCGCGTTCGGCCAGGACGGCCCCTACGCCGCGCGCCCGGCGCATGACCTCGCGCTCGAAGCCATCACCGGCGTGCTCGGCCTGACCTTGGGCGACGACGGCCGCCCTGCGATTCCCGGCATTCCGATCGCCGATGTGGTGAGCGCGCTCCAGGGTCTCTCCGGCGTGCTGATGGCGCTGTTGCGACGCGTGCAGACCGGGCGTGGCGATCACCTCGAGATCGCCATGCATGACTCGCTGTTCGCCGCCTGCGCCAACGTCGTCGGGCCGGCGCTGATCGAAGGGCGGCAACCGATCGTCAAGCATCAGCGCTCAACCGGCGGCTCGGCCTTCTATCGCATCTACGACACGCGCGATGGCCGCCAGCTCGTGCTCGCGGGACAGGAGCCCAAGTTCGTGCGCGCGCTTCTCGAAGCGCTCGGCCGGCCCGACCTCGAACCACTCTGCCTGCGCGGCCCCGGCCCGCATCAGCAACCGGTCATCGACTTCCTGCGCGAGACGTTTCTCCAGCGCAGCCTGTCCGAATGGATGACCTTCTTGGCGCTGCTGGACGTGTGCTTCGCGCCGGTGAACACGCTGCCGGAAGCGCTCGACGATCCCAACCTGCGCGCGCGCGGCATGCTGCTGACAGACGAATCCGGCCGCCGCCACATCACGCCGCCGATCCGCCTTCGCGATGAGCCGGCGGTGCCGATGTTGCGCGAGCCGCTGCTTGGAGAGCACACGGAAGAAATCCTCGCACGCATCGGCTTCAACCGACGCCCGTCGTGGGGGAAGCGCGGCCACTGACAAAAACTTGAATATTTGATTTTTAAATTGCCAATCCGGAGAGAGTGTCGATGTCTCGGCTCAAAATGAGAAAGTCTCACAGCGAGCAATTCTCGACCGCTGTCCCCCAGAAAGATGGGGTAATCGGCCTGCCAGCTTGTAGATGAAGAATTAGGGTGCTGCGCTTCAGGCTGATGGTGACGAGGTCCGTGAACACGGCCTCAAGCATCAGAAGGAGAAGCGCAGCATGGACCATTTTGCTGGACTGGACGTTTCGGTCAAGGAGACGAGCATCTGCATTGTGAATGACGCAGGCAAGATCGTTCGGGAAGTAAAGGTGG
>JBKOXY010000193.1:0-7509 GCA_046725125.1 Pseudomonadota bacterium
TGCACGCGCGCGGCGGCCAGCGCGCTCAAGGCGGCGCGCGGGGCGGTTTGCAACACCGCTTCGGTCGCCGGCCGCAACATGGCGGGCTCCAGCATGGCCTACGGCGCGAGCAAGGCGGGCCTCATCAGCCTCACCCAGAATTTGGCGCGCGCGCTGGCGCCCGAGGCGCGCGTGAATGCGGTGGCGCCGGGATTCGTCGACACCGAGTGGACGCGGCCGTGGCCGGCGGCGCGCAAGCAGGCCGCCATCGAGCGCTCGCTGCTCAAGCGCGCCTGCACGCCCGCCGATATCGCCGCCGCGATCGTATTTTTGTGCGCCGACACCGGCATGGTGACGGCACAGACGCTGGTGGTGGACGGCGGCTATTCGCTGTGAGTGACGCTTGCTCGCGGATCAGCGCACGCGGCACGCCACCCAACTATTTCAACAATAAGTGCGGCAGCCAAAGCGACAGCTGCGGCACGTAGGTGACGAGCGCCAGCACGATCAGCATCGGCACGTAGAAGATCAGGATGCTGCGCGACACCGCTTCCATGCTCACGCGACCGATCGCGCATCCCACCACCATGGTAGGCCCGACCGGAGGCGTGAGCAGGCCGATGCCGAGATTGAGGATCATGATGATGCCGAAGTGCACGGGGTCGATGCCGAAGGTCTTGATCACGGGCAGGAAGATCGGCGTGCAGATAAGCAGCATCGGCGCCAGGTCCATGAACGTGCCGAGCAACAGCAGCAGAACGTTGACGTAGAGCAGAAACGTGTATTTGTCGCTCGAGATCGCAACGAAAAACTCGGTGGCCTTGGCCGGTATGCGCATGATCGCCATCATGTAGCCGAAGGCGATCGAGAAGCCGATCATGATCATGACCATGCCGACGGTACGCACCACGCGCGCGATCAGCTTCGGCACCTCGCTCCACTTGACGTCGCGGTAGACGAACATCGTGACGAGGAAAGCATAGATACAGGCGACCGCTCCGGATTCGGTCGGCGTGAAGATGCCGGACAGGATGCCGCCGAGGATGATCGCGATCGTGATCATGCCCCAGATCGCATCGATGGCGATCTTGACGGCCTTGCGGAACGGCACGATCTCGCCTCTAGGGAATTCGTTTCGGTACGCGATGATCAAAACAAGAATGATCAGCGACAGCCCAAGGAGCAAAGCTGGGATGATGCCGCCCATGAACAGGTGAGCTACCGAGATCGTCCCGCCCGCGGCGATCGAATAAATGATCATGTTGTGCGAGGGCGGGACAAGAAGCGGCTGCAGCGAGCCCGAGATCGTGACGTTGACGGCGAATAGGCGCGGATAGCCGTTCTTGATCATCTGCGGAATCATCACCGAGCCGACCGCCGCGGTATCGGCGACGGACGAGCCCGAGATGCAGCCGAACATCGTGGAGGCGACGATGTTGACGAGCGCCATCCCGCCGCGGATGAAGCCGACGAAGACCTTGGCGAGGTTGACGAGGCGCTCGGCCATGCCGCCGACCGCCATGATCGCGCCGGTGAGGATGAAGAACGGGATTGCCAGCAGCGAGAAACCGCTCATGCCGCCGGAGACCTTGAGCATCACCGCTTCAAGCGGAATGCCGGTGTAGAGCGCAGCGAGAATGGCGGCAATGCCGAGCGCATAGGCGACCGGCATGCCCATCAGACAAACGATGGTAAAGCCACCAACGAGAATGAAGATGTCCACGACGCCAACCCGTCTTCGGTCCTATTCGGTGCTGAGCTGGCTGACCGTCTCGGGCTCCGGCTCGGAGAAGAATTTCTGCGTCAAGAAGCGCTCGATCACGAACAAAACGGTGAGCGCGCCGCCAATCGGGATCGGCAGATAGGCAAGGCCGACCGTCACGATCGGAAATTCCGGGATGTCCTGGTGCCAGGTCGCCTGGCAGAGCTTGATGCCCCACACGAGCATGAACAGGTTCGTCGCCAGCATCAGCGCTTCGAGGATCCAGCCGAGGTACGACTTGGCCGATTCGTGCAGAAACGCGGGCAGAACGCCGACGCCGATGTGCAGATATTCGCGATAGCACACCACGGCGGAGAGGAAGGAGACCACGATCATCAACAGGATCGCCAATGGCTCGGGCCACGATGCGGCACTGTTGAGCACGTAACGGGTGAACACGCCGTAAGGAATGATCAGCACGATGACGACGAGACATGCGCCAGCCACGAATAGGCAGGCGTTATGGATCGCGTCCATCGCCCGGAAATATCGCTCCTTCATGGAAGTCCCTTCCCTGAGAACAACAGGAGAGCCGCCGCGATCCAGCGATCGGCCGGCTTCTTCGGGCAAGCGATCAGGCGATCATTTCACGTCTTGAATGCGCTTGATCAGCTCGGCGTGCTGTTTGCCGTATTTCTCCCATACCGGCTTGACCGCTTCCTGGAAGGGCTTTTTGTCGTCGATTTTGGTGACCTCGACGCCCGCTTTCTCCATCTCGCTCCGCGACTTCTCCTCCATCGCGTACCAAAGCTTTCGCTCTTCCTGCTGCGCTTCCTTGGCGAACTTGGCGATTAGCGCCTGATCGTCCTTCGAGAGCGTGTCCCAGGTTTTCTTAGAGAACACCAGGATTTCCGGGATCATCAGGTGCCCGGTGAGCGAGTAGTACTTGGCGTAGCGGTAATGCTGCCCGGTGGCGTAGGTCGGATAATTGTTCTCGGCCCCGTCGACCACGCCCGTCTGCATCGCGTTGACGAGCTGGTCGAAGCCCATGGCGACGCCATTGCCGCCGAGCGCGTTCATGGTGTCGACGAAGACCGGATTGCCCATCATCCGGATCTTGAGCCCCTTGAGGTCGTCGATGCTCCTGATCGGCTTCTTGCTGTTGTAGACGTTGCGCGTGCCGGCGTTCATCCAGCAAAGCCCGATGAGTGCTGCGGTCGGATGGTCCGACAGCTTCTTCAACAATTCATCGCCGATCGGGCCGTCGATCACCTGCTCCATGTGCGCGTCGTCGCGAAAGATGAAGGGCAGATTGAACACGTTGAGCTCGGGAACGAGCGGGCCCATGGGGCCGACGCTGACGCGCGCGATGGCAAGCGCCCCGACTTGGGCCTGCTCGACCATCTCCTTCTCGCCGCCGAGCTGCATCGACGGGTACATCTGGATGCTGAGGCGGCCGCCGCTCGCCGCTTCGAGTTTCCTGCCCATCGCCAAGACCGCTTCGACGGTCGGATAACCGAGCGGATGCACGTCGGTGGCCTTGAGCACGAGCTTCTGCTGGGCAGAGGCGGGAAGGTCGGTCGCGAGCGCGGCGAGCGCGCCGACGCCGAGGCGGAGCAGGGTGCGGCGGTTCATGATCGTCATCCTCCCGGGGCAGGCGGTGGTTGCGCAGGCTGGCCCGCCGGACCCGGTTGATCCGCCGGCAGGGCCGTGCTAGCAGTCATCATATCATATGATGACTGGCGGGTGCAGAGTGTCAAGGGCATGAGCAGGGCGAGCCTTTCGGTGACGCAGCCGCTGCCGGCGCCGCGATCGTTGACCGGCGAACTCGTCGCGCGTCTGACCGACGATATCACCAGCGGCAAAATCCCGCCGGGGTCGCGGTTGCCGACCGAGCAGGAGTTGATCGCGGCGACCGGCGTGAGCCGCACCGTGGTGCGCGAGGCGGTGGCGGCCTTGCGCGCGGATGGACTCGTCGTCACGCGCCAAGGCGTCGGCGCCTTCGTCCCGGAAAACGCGCGCCGGCCGCTGCGCATCGACGTCGACCCGTTGTCGCCCCTGCGCGCGGTCCTCGACGTGATGGAGTTGCGCACCGGCATCGAGATCGAAGCCGCGGGCTTGGCCGCCGATCGCGGCTCGGCGTCGCAGATCCGCAGGATCGTCGAGTGCTTCGATGCCGTCGGCGCCGCGCTCAAGCACGGCGAGGACGCGATCGCGCAGGATTTCGCGCTCCATTGCAGCATCGCCGACGCCACCGGAAACCCGCAGTTCAGGCGCTTTCTGGAACATCTCGGACGCGTCATCATCCCGCGGCAGACGATTCGCGGCGGACCCGGGATCGCCAAGCGCGCCTATAGCGAAACGTTCCAGCGCGAGCACCGCGCCATCGTGCAGGCGATCCGCAACCGAGCCGTCTTGCAAGCGCGCGCGGCGATGCGCCGGCATCTCGTCAACAGCCGCAAGCGCTATCAGCGGCTCGCCGCCAAGCTCGGCAGTCGCTAGCACACACTCCTTTGTTGTTGATACACAACAGCGCCGCGCGTTCGGTGCCCGAGTTTGCCGCTCCGACTGACTTCAGAGGAGTGGGCCCCAAATCCGCGTGTTCATTGCGAATGGAGCGCACACCATGCAAACGGTTTTGGTCACCGGCGCGGCGGGCGGAATCGGCACGCGATTGCGCCAACTGCTCAAAGGCGTCTATCCCAACCTCCGGCTGAGCGACGTCAAGCGGCCCGCCGACCTGGCGGCGGACGAGACCTTCGTCGAAGCCGATCTCGCCAGCATGCCTGCGGTCGAGACCGCCGTTGCCGGCGTCGACGGCATCGTGCATCTCGGCGGCTTCTCGGTCGAAGGACCATGGGACACGATTCTGCAAGCCAACATCATCGGTTGCTACAATCTGTTCGAGGCGGCGCGCCGCCACCGCGTCGAACGGGTGGTGTTCGCCTCGTCGAACCATGCGGTCGGGTTCTATCCGCGTCGGCGCTGCATCGGAGTGGACGCGGCGGTGCGTCCCGATTCCCGCTACGGCGTCAGCAAAGCGTTCGGCGAGGCGCTCGGCGCGCTCTATGCGTTCAAGCACGGGCTGCGCGTCACCTGCATCCGCATCGGCAACTTCGGCGATGTGCCGGTCGACCGGCGGCGGCTCTCGATCTGGCTCGCACCGCAGGACCTCGTGCAGCTCATCCGCATCGGCCTCGAGCACGCCGACATCCGCTACGAAATCTTCTACGGCGCGTCCGACAATGCGCGCGGCTGGTGGGACAACGCCGCCGCCTTCCGCCTCGGCTATCGGCCGCAGGGCCGTGCCGAGGAGCATGCCGCCGCGGCGCTCGCGGCCGACGCCAAGCTTCCACCCGATCCGTTCGGCGACTGGTATCAGGGCGGGCCGTTTTGCAGCGACGAATGCAGCGCCGGCGTCGAGCGCGCGCCGGCGTGAGCGAGGCCGGCGCGCTTACAAGCTGCGGCCGTCGAAGGGCGTGGGGTTGAGCGCCGCGGCGTCGACGTCGTCGAGGCAGCGCACGTTGACCGCGATCATCTCATCGCCCTTCGGAGTGGTTCCGCGCGAGAACGCGCCCACGCCGCATTGCGGACAGAACAGGTGATGGATCGATTTCTTGCCGAACTGATAGTCCTTGAGGTCCTCGGCGCCGGCGCGCAGCGCGAAGCTTGCCGACGGCACGAACGACCACAGCGCGCCGCGCTTTTGGCAGATCGAGCAGTTGCAGGCGACGACGTTGCCGAGGTCGGTCGTCACCTCGAAACGCACCTCGCCGCAATGGCAGCCGCCGGTATAGGTCTTGGGTGCGGGCATGTGCGGTCGCCTATGTGTGCTGAAACTCGATACGCTTGTCCGGACGCTCGAGGTCGACGTGCAAGGCCTCGCACAGCCGGTTGGAATAGTTCCACATGCCGCAGAACACGGTCAGCTCCACGATCTGTTTCTCGCTGAAGTGCTGCTTCATCGCCACCGAAAGCGGCATCGTCGTCGCGCGCCGTGAGCAGCGTGACGGCTTCGGCCCAGCGGATCGCCGCCTTCTGCCGGTCGTCGAGGTCGGGAGAGCGCATATAGTCGCTGCCTTGCGCCGCTTTGATCTGCGCCTCGGTGAGCCCGAGCTTCCTGCCCAGCGGCATGTTGTGCGACATGCAATAGGCGCTCTGGTTGAGCGCCGACGTCTTGATGATGACGAGCTGCTGGATCTTCACGTAGTCCGGGTCGGATTTGACGTTGGCGAGGCGGATCGTCTCGTTCGGCAGCATCCAGCCCGCGAGCGCGGCCGGCTGGTGCGCCAGCACTTGGGAGAAATTGCTGATGCGTCCCCACTGCTTGCGCACGCCGTCATAGACCTTGCGGGTGTCGGCGTCCGCCTCTTCCGGCTTGATCATACGCACGCGCGCCACGGCGACCTCCTGCCGCGACCCTAGCGCAAGCGCCCAGCGGAGGCGAGCCGTACAGCCATGGGTTGTATGAAACGGAGGGGGTTGAACGCCACTGCAAAATTACCCGCTTTGTTCGCGCCGGCACTGGACGTGCAGCGACGGCGAGGCTGGCCGATGCCGGGTCACCCCCTGCCGCGCCGGTCGCGCTGGAATCCGGCCGTATCCTTGCACCCCGGCCGATTCGAAGGGTTCAATGTATTCTCGGACGGACACTAAGCCCGTCCGCCGGCGGCACTCCGGAGGGAGCGCCGGGCTTCGCGGACTCTTGCCTTGTCCTGTAACGCCAGACTTGTGACGCTTTTGAACTTGCCCCTCGCGGCCGCGGCGGGTTCGCTGCTGTGGCGCTCGCTGGACTGGCCCCTGGTCGGCGATGCCGCGATTTTCCACTTCATTGCCGGTCAAATGCAAATGGGCGCGGTGCCATACCGCGATATCGTCGACATCAACATGCCTCTGATCTATTTCATCCACGTCGCCGCTGTGGCGATCGGCGGTATGGGCGATGTCGCGTGGCGCGCGTTCGATCTCGCCGCCACCGCCCTCGTATCGGGCTTGATCCTGGTGTTCGTATGGCCCGCAGGGCGAGCGCCGGCGATCCAAGCCGTGCTCATCGTGCTGGTGACCCACCTCCTGCTCGGTCCCTATTCCGCTGGGCAGCGGGACTATCTGATCTCGATACCCGCGTTGGCAGCTGCGGTCGTATCAGCCAGGGCAGCGGAAAATCCTAAGCGCTACCGGATCGATCTCTTTTTGGCCGGCGTCTTCGCCATGATCGCGGCATCGATCAAGCCGAGTGGCATCCTGCTATTGGCACTTCCCGCCATCACGATGGGGAGACTGCGTTGGCGTGAAGCCGGATGGATTACCGTCGGTGCTGCGGCAACGGGACTTCCGCTGTTCGGCCTCTTGGCGGCGTTCGGCGCATTGGGGGCTTTCATCGCAACAATGCAGGGATTGCTGCCCTCTTATGCTTCGTTGGGTGCGCGCCCAATGTCCGACATTTTCCGCGACACGGCTGTTTGGTTGGCCCCGACGGGCGGGCTCGCGCTTGCCGCTGCGCTGAACATATCCGCGCCCAAACCACCGCGAGTACGAGCCATGATCGGCCTCACGCTGTTCGGGTTCATTCATTTGATCGCTCAGCGCAAGGGTTGGTTCTATCATGTGTATCCCTTGGGAATTGGACTGGCGTGCTGGGGAGCGTGGAGCCTTGCCTCACTCGCTATGCTGCGCTCGGCGGTGTGCCTAATGGTCACGGCTGCAACGCTCGGCTGGCTGGTGCCCAAAGCGCTCATGGAAGCAGAAACGTACCCGGCCCTGCGCGCTGCCTCGGCCATGCAACTAGTATTCGAAAGTCGCTTGCCTAGGGGCGCGAGAGTTCAGGTCCT
>JBKOXY010000068.1:0-10695 GCA_046725125.1 Pseudomonadota bacterium
GAAAGACCGCTCGCACCGTTTTCGAGATCGTGCAGCGCCTCGGCATTGGCCGCGGCCGGATCGGGATGATCGACGCGCTGCATGACCGACCACGGCGCAGCCGGCGCGCGGGAGGCAATGGGCCGGGCCTGCGCCCTTCGCTTGTAGAGCGGCTCGATCGTTAGCCCGTCATAGGTCTTGGCCACGAGCCGTTTGTCGAACGGCGCACCCTTGAGCACGTCCGCCACCAGCCGGCGCCATTGCTCGCGCGTGGCGGCGGGAAACTCGGCAGCGAGGGCAAAGTCGTCGTCAGAGCCGTCGGGCATGGTCACAAAATGCCACGGTGCAAGCGGCGGGCCAACCGCAAGCCGCTCGCTCGATCTCGATTTGCACGCAAGCGGACATCCAGCGAGCACGGGGTAGACATTGGGTCGCGCCTTGTCGCCCTCGCGGCGATGGGGTTTGAGCGTGAGGACCGCCGACCTCGCCGATCATGCGCGAGCGGGCAGCTTCTCGACACCGCTTGCGTCCAGCTGCGCCAGCGCATCGCGCACACGCCGGCCGGCAATCAGGCGCTCGGGCGCGATTTCCGCGAGCGGCGCCAGCACGAAGGCTCGCGCGAACAGCTGCGGGTGCGGCAGCGTGAGGTCCGGCTCTTGCAAAACGAGATCGTCATAGGCGACGAGGTCGATATCGATCGGACGTGGGCCCCAGCGGCGTTCCTTGCTGCGGTCGCGTCCGAGCGCGCGCTCGACCGCTTGCGCCCGGGTGAGAAGCGCGCGCGGCGCCAGGCTGGTCTCGACCGCGATGCAGAGATTGACGAACGGCGGCTGGTCTTCGACACCCCAAGGCGCGGTGCGATAGTCCGAGGAGCGGGCGAGAAGGCGCACTTTTTCGCCGTCGCAAAACGCGGCAATCGCGCGATCGAGCGCGTCGCGCACGTCTCCGGTGTTGCCGCCGAGCGCGACGAGCGCTTCAGCCATGGTCTTGGCGGTCGCGTACGATGGTGACCCCGACGCCGGCAAAGGTCGCTGCGATCGGCGCATGCGGCTTGTGCACGGTGACCCGCACCCGCAAGACCTGCGGGAACCGGTCGAGGATGGCTTCGGCGACCGCGCCGGCCGCGGCCTCGACCAGCCTATGGCGACGCGCGCAAAACGCCCGGCTCGCGACCTCAACGACCTGGTCGTAGCCCACGGTGTGCGCGAGCTTGTCGGAACGCGACGCCGTGGCCAGATCGATGTCGAGCACGAGGTCGAGCTTGAAGGTTTGCCCGACCTTGGCCTCGTGCTGCATCACGCCGTGATAGGCATGCAGCGCAAGCCCGGTGACGAAGACGGCATCGGTCATCGGGCGCTCCCGATGGCCGCGGCCACGCGCAACGCCTGCACGGTCTCGGCGACATCGTGGGTGCGGATGATCGCCGCCCCGCCTGCGACCGCGAGGACATGGGCGGCGATCGATCCGCCCAGCCGTTGATCGGGCGGGGCGGGGGAAACCTTGTCGATGAAGCGCTTGCGCGAAGCGCCGACGAGGAGCGGAAGCCCGAATGACCTGAGTTCGGAAAGGCGCGCGATGGCCGTCAGGCTCTGCTCCGGCGTCTTGCCGAAGCCGATCCCCGGGTCGAGCACGATGTTCTGCCGCGCAATGCCGGCGCGCGCGGCGATGTCGAGCGAGCGGGAAAAGAACGCGGACATATCGGCGATGATGTCGATCGAGGGGTCGGCGGCCTCGCGATTATGCATGATGATCACCGGCACGGCGCGTTCGGCAACGACACGGGCAAGCTCGCCATCGCGCTGCAGGCCCCACACGTCGTTGACGATGGCGGCGCCCTCCGCGAGCGCCCAAGCCGCGACCTCGGCCTTCATGGTGTCGATGGAGACGGGAACGCCGAGCGCCACGACCGTAGGGAGGACGGAAGCAAGGCGTCGCATTTCCTCCGCGATTGGCACGGCCACGGCGCCGCCGTAGGGGCGGGTCGACTCGGCGCCGACATCCAACACGTCGGCACCCTCGGCGATCATCCGCCTTGCCTGGGCAATGGCGGCCGCCGGATCGAGAAAACGGCCGCCGTCGGAAAAGGAGTCGGGAGTGACGTTGAGCACGCCCATCACGACCGGCCGGCCAAGCGCGAGCAGGCGGGCGAGCGGATCCGGCGATTTCTTGTCGTCGCGGGCGAAACCGGCAACTGGGCGCACCAGCGTCATGGCCGTCGCTTTGCGCCGGTCCCGGGAGGGGTGTCAAGCGCCCACACTGCCCGCAGCTTGGATCTATCGATACGTGATTTTCTGGGGCAGCTTCCTGGCGTGCTCGACCCAGCGCGTCACGAGCTTCTCCGAGGGAAGAAAGCGAACCAGCTTTCGCTTTCTGTTGGCCTCGGCCATGGCTTTGGCGAGGCGATCGGGGTTGCGATATCGCAGTTCCTTCACGGTCTCGACGCCGACCGCGCACAACAGCCCAGCATATCCCCTGCCCATGCCCTTGATGCGCAGCTTGTCGGCGATATTGGCCCAGCGCAGGAGCCTCTTCTCGTCGAGTTCGGTCTTGGCGGCGAGGAACTTGCGTCCTTTCGGACTTTTCGCGGCCTCGAGCAGCTTCTCCGTCGTTCTGATGCCAACAGATTTAAGCGCCTTGGCGTCATCCGCATCGATATCTTCGATGGCGGTGATCGAGTAGGACATCGAATTCTCCTCGCTCCTGGCCAGCCGCCGCCGCCATCAAATATGAGACGAACTGGCCGAGGCCGGGGACCGCGCCGACGATCTCGCCGATTGCGGGATGATGCCAACGGCCTTTTCCGCGGCCGTGCGGTCGACGCCAACCGTGGCGACGAGACGTCCGATGAGGTCGTCCATGTGCCTCTCACCAGCCCCGCACTCTCGGCAGGTTGAAAGACATATTAGGCTCGCAAAACTTCAGAACACAAGCACTGACGATAAAAGTCGCGACGCGTTGTTGCATTCGTGCATCAGGGGCGTCGCGCGTCCATCGTTAGTTCGGACGACGCACACTCGCGCGAGCATCTGGATGCAAACGTTGTGATCAAGAGATACAATGCGACAAGCTCCGTGAACGTTCATGCTTGGTGGTCGCCAGCTTGCGCTTTGTTTCTGTCGCAGCCGCGGCCGGTTGACCGCGCACGCGGGAGCGCGACAATAGCGACGCGTTATCTGGAAGGAATGGTGCCATGGCGGACCTCGACAAAGGCGGCACGATCTTCGTCGGGAAGAGTTTCAAGCCCGAAGTTTTGACGCTTGCATTTGCCAACCGCCACGGTCTGGTCACCGGAGCGACCGGCACCGGCAAGACCGTCACATTGCAGGTGCTGGCGGAGGCCCTCTCCCGCGCCGGCGTCTCGGTCTTCGCCGCCGACGTCAAGGGCGATCTCTCCGGCGTTTCCGAGGCGGGCGAAGCCAAGGAGGCATTTGTCGCCCGGGCCAAAAGCCTCGGGTTCGACTATGAGCCCGACCAGTTCCCGGTCGTGTTCTGGGATTTGTTTGGGGAGCAGGGGCATCCCGTCCGTGCCACCATTTCCGAGGTGGGGCCGCTATTGCTGTCGCGGCTCATGGATCTCAACGACGTTCAAGAAGGCGTGCTTAATGTTTGCTTCCGCGTGGCCGATGAGCAGGGGCTTCCGATCCTCGACCTCAAAGACCTGCGCGCCATGCTCGCCTACATCTCGGATCATGCCGCCGAACTCACCGTCCAATACGGCAACGTGGCGAAGGCGACCATCGGGACCATACAGCGCCAGCTGCTGGTCCTGGAGAACCAGGGCGGAAACAACTTTTTCAGCGAGCCGGCGCTAGCGTTGAAGGACTTCATCCGCACCGACCGCGACGGCCGCGGCTTCATCAACATTCTGGCCGCCGACAAGTTGATGGCGAATCCGCGGCTCTACGCCACGTTTCTCTTATGGCTCCTCTCGGAGCTGTTCGAGGAACTCCCCGAGGTCGGCGATCAGCCCAAACCCAAGCTCTGCTTCTTTTTCGACGAGGCGCATCTTCTGTTCACCGATGCGCCCAAGGCACTGCTGGATAAAATCGAGCAGGTAGTCCGCCTGATCCGCTCGAAGGGAGTCGGGGTCTATTTCGTCACGCAAAATCCGCTCGACGTGCCGGACAAGGTGCTCACCCAGCTTGGCAATCGCGTGCAGCACGCGCTGCGGGCATTCACCCCCCGCGATCAGAAGGCGGTGAGGGCGGCGGCGGAGACGTTCCGTCCCAATCCCAAGCTCGACACGGCCAAGGTCATTATGGAGCTCGGCAAGGGCGAGGCGCTGGTCTCCTTCCTGGAGGGCAACGGCACGCCGTCGATGGTGGAGCGCTGCATGGTCCGCCCGCCGTCGGCGCGGCTCGGCCCGATCACGCCGGACGAGCGCAAGGCGCTCATCGCCAAGAGCCCGGTGAAGGGCAAGTACGACCAGGCGGTCGATTCCGAATCCGCCTACGAGCTCTTGCAGAAGCGCCTACAGTCCGGTGCCGCGGGTGGGCCGATTGCTGCACCGCATGCGCCGGACGGGGCGGGGCAGGCGCAGCCTTCCGGCGGCCTCGGCGCGGTACTGAGCGGTATCGGCAGCGTGCTGGGGGACATCTTCGGCACAACGCGTCCGCGCGGAACGCGGCTTTCCACCGGTCAGGTGATCGCGCGGGAAGTGACACGTTCGGTCAGCAACCGCGTGGCGGGCCAGATCGCGGCCGACTTCGGCAAATCGATTGGCGGCAAGATGGGCAGCTCGGTCGGCCGCGCCATCGTGCGTGGCACCATGGGAGGCATTTTGCGGCGGTGACGCGTTCTTCCGGCCGTCCCTGCGGGCGGGACTCTCATCCATTGACGATACCGGGTCACTCGCCCTGCCTCCGCAGGGAGCACGTTCCGCGAGTGATGACAGCCCGGACAGCAGACAAGGCAGAGCATCAATCCCATGACCCCCACGCATGCCCTTCCCGCCGTGTTGCAGAAGATCGACGCCGATCTCGATCAAAGCCTCGAGCGGTTGTTCGAATTCCTGCGCATCCAGTCAATCTCGACCGATCCGGCCTACAAAGACCAGTGTCAATCGGCCGCCGAATACGTGGCCAGGGATCTGTCCGGCATTGGTTTTAAGACCAGCGTCCGGCCCACCGGGGGGCATCCGATCGTGGTGGGCAAAGGCGGTCCGCAGGCCGACGGCAAGGCCCCCCGCGTCCTCTTCTACGGCCATTACGACGTGCAGCCCGTCGATCCACTCGACCTTTGGGAAGCGCCGCCATTTGCACCGCGCATCGCGACGCTGCCCGACGGCCGCAAGATCATCGTGGCGCGCGGGGCCTGCGACGACAAAGGCCAGGTCATGACCTTCATCGAGGCGTGTCGTGCGTTCACGGCCGTCACCGGCGAATTGCCGCTCCCCATCACCATGATGATCGAGGGTGAGGAGGAATGCGGCTCGAACCACCTGTTCGGCTTCGTCAAGGACAATGCTGCCGAGTTCAAGCTCGACCTGGCGCTGGTCTGCGATACCAGCATGTGGGATCCGGCGACGCCCATGGTGACGACGTCGCTGCGCGGGCTCGTCTATGAGGAGGTCAGGCTGAGTTGCGCCGACCGGGATCTCCATTCCGGCCTATTCGGGGGCGCGGCGCAGAACCCGCTGCGCGTGCTTGCGCGCATCCTGGCTGCCATGCACGACGACAATGGCCGCGTCACCATTCCGGGGTTCTACGACGGCGTGAAGGAATTGCCGCCCGACATCAAGGCCGATCTCAAGGGGCTCGATCTCACGCCCGAGAACTTCCTCGCCGAAGTCGGGCTCAAAGCGCCGGCGGGTGAGAAGGACCGCATGCTGATCGAGCAGATTGCGACGCGTCCGACCGCGGAGATCAACGGGGTGATCGGGGGGTACACCGGGGAGGGGGCGAAAACCGTGATCCCGGCCCAGGCCACCGCGAAGGTGTCGTTCCGGTTGGTGGGGGCGCAGGACCCGCAAAAAATTCGCGCCGCCTTCCACAGCTTCGTGCGCGCACGCCTGCCGGCCGACGCCAAGGTCGAGTTCAAGAGCTTCGCCGGTGCGCCGGCGACCGAGCTTCCCTACGACAATCCCATGCTCGCCAAGACGCGCGCCGCGCTCGCCGCCGAATGGGGCAAGAAGGCGCTCGCGATCGGGGAAGGCGGCTCGATCCCCATCGTGGGAGATTTCAAGCGCGTCCTCGGCATGGACACGATCCTGGTGGGCTTCGCGCTCGACGACGACCGCGTGCATTCGCCGAACGAGAAATTCGACCTGACATCATTTCATAAAGGCACGCGCAGCTGGGCGCGGATTTTGGCGGCGCTGGCGGGGTAAGTTTGCCAGGAACCTCTCACCATTTCCGCGAGTTATCATATGGAACAATGGAGGAGCACATGGTCGCACCGGCGACGATCAAGGAACATATGGAAGTCCTCGGTTCGGACGGCGTGCACGTCGGCACCGTGGACCACCTGGAAGGCCGCGATCAGGTCAAGCTGACGAAGGATGACCCTGATGCCGGCGGTGAGCATCACTTCATTCCGCTTGCATGGGTCGATCACGTCGACGAGAACGTCCACCTCAAACAGTCTGGTGCCGAGGCGAAGGCGCGCTGGAAGACCCACTGACGGCAATTGAGAGCAGACATCAGTCGCCCCGCGGCTCCCTCGGCCCGCGGGGCGACTTTTTGCCGGTCAAAGCGCCGTCTTGAGCGCGACGAGCCCGCTAGATCGCCTTGTACAGCCGCTCGTCATAGAGCGCGCCGCTCATGGGCGTAAGCTGGTCGCGAAATTTTTTGGTCGTCGCCGCCGTGATGTGGGCGTCGTACGCGCCCTGGTTCTTCCAGATTTCAACCACCGAGAAGTGGTTCGGCCGGTTGCCCTGCTGGAACACGTCGAAGCGCACGGAACCTGTTTCCTTGCGGCTGTCCGCCACCAAGGTCTTGAGCGCCGCAATACACTCATCCTTCTTCGGCGGCGGAACGTCCACATGGGTCACCACGACGATCGCGCCGCGCCCATTTTTTGCCGCTGGCGTCCCTGCGATCTCCATGCCCGTATGGACCCGATCGTCGATCGCGCTGATGAGATATGGCTTGATCTTGTCGCGAAATTCCTTGCTGTGAGCGGCGGCCAGATGTGCGTCGTAGGCCTTTTGGTCCTTCCAGACCGCCACGATCGCGAACTGGTTGGATGGGGCCGTGCGCTGCAGGATGTCGAAGCGCGTGTTGCCCTCGTCCTTGCGGCTGGCATTCGCCAGCTGCCGCAAGAGATTCGCGGCCGTCCCGCGTGCTGCCGGCGCGACGTCGACGTAGCTGACCACGTAGACAGCGGCATCCTGCGCGTTTGCGGTCTGCATGGAAACGATCGGCATCAACACCATGGCGAGCAAAAGCGAAAGAGCAACGCGCATTTTCATCCTCCCCGAAGTTTTGGTTGGTTTTGTGCGATAGTACCGATCTGGCCAAACGGTCGTCAACGCGGGCGCGTCTCAGCGAGCCATCGTCATGAGTCCGTTGAGATCGGCGAGCGTGGCGCTGGGCGCCGGGTCATATTCCTCCGGCATTTTCGTGCGATTGACCCAGGCCGTGCGAAAGCCGAAGGCGGCCGCGCCCATCACGTCCCAGCGATTCGACGAAACGAAAACGACCTCGCCAGGCGCGATCTTGAATTGCTCGGTGGCGAGCGCATAGACCTCGGGGCGCGGCTTGTAGATGCGGATCGCGTCGACCGAGAGAACGGCATCGAGGTCGCCGCCGATGTTGGCCGCCTCGACCGCAGCGGCGAGCATCTTTGGCGAGCCGTTCGATAGGATCGCGGTGGCGTCGCCGCGCGCTTTGAGATCGCGCAGAATCGCGCGCGCGTCGGGAAAAGCGTCGAGCGTCAGGTAGGCGCCGAGCAGTTTCGGCTTGAGCGCTTTGTCGACCGAAGGAAAGCGCGCGAAGGCCAAATCGAGCGCGCGTTCGGTCAGCGTCCAGAAATCGAGATAGCGCCCCACCAGCGTCAGCGTCCAGGTATATTCGAGTTGCTTGGCCCGCCAGACCTCGGAGAAACGCTCGGCGTCGGGACCCGCGGCCGCGCGATAGCGGCCGATGGCGGCATGCACGTCGAAAAGCGTGCCATAGGCATCGAAGACGAAAGTGCGTGGCATGG
This sequence comes from Pseudomonadota bacterium, assembly GCA_046725125.1. Lineage (GTDB taxonomy): Bacteria > Pseudomonadota > Alphaproteobacteria > Rhizobiales > Xanthobacteraceae > VAZQ01. The sequence continues at coordinate 8,125 of JBKOXY010000068.1, forward strand.
CCAGACCCTCCGCATGAGAGAGGCAATGGTAGCGCGGAATCGCGCGCGCCGCGCGGCGACGACGGGCAGCGCGATCAAAGCCCGGGCTGGGTCAGGAGAGTCGGGAACGACCGTCCGCGGATGTCGTAGACGCGGGCATAGGTGACGCCGTCGCGCACGATCTCGACCAGTAACGGAGCGTCGAGCTTCGCGCAGTAAAATTCCCCAAGCGTCAGCGCGAAGTCGGCGCCCGTCGGATCCCAGCTGGTTTCGAAATCGCCGCCGAGCTCCACCTGCGGCGAGCGGTGTGGGCCGCAGACAGCGAGCTTCCAGCGGCGGCCGCTGGGCTTGGTCTCGTGGCGCTCGGCAAGCCTCGCCCGCAGCGCTTGCGAGGCTTGCTTGAAGGAGAGGCCCCAGTAATCGAGCATGTAGCGATCGCGCGCACCCGCAACGCCGCCGGCCAACCCGTTGAAGTCGGTGTATTCGTAGGGGTGCAGCCGAACCATCTCGACGACCGGGACGGCGGCGCCGACGACGAGGACGAGGGCAGCCGCAATGGGCGCAAATCGAAGCCGGCGCGCAGCCATCTCGATCAAAGAGACGGCGGCGAGGCCGCCGAGCACTGCGAGCGGCGGCAACACGAACACGAAATGACGAATGCCGTTGTACATCGCCGGCCGCAGCGCGATCGTTACCGCGAGCGGCAATAGGGCGGCCAGCGCGACCAACAGCAGGATGGCACGGCGATTGGCAGCCACGTTGCTTCTGAAAGCGGCGACGAGCGCACCCGCGACGCCGCCGAATCCCAGGACCGATAAGATGACCGGCAACTTGAGCGCGAACAGCGTCGGTACGTAGCTGCGCGGCATGTCCGGAACGGAAATCACGCGGCCGTCGAACAGCTCCTGCCACGGCTTTTCGAAAAAGCGTGAGAAGTATTCGACCGCGCGCAGCGGATTGAGTGGATTGCCCACGGACCAGGGCCAAACCAATGCCATCACGGCGTAGGCCAGCACCATGGCGGGCACGAGCGCCAGGACGAAACGTCCGAGCCGCGCGCCGGCCGAACGGATCCCGCGCGCGCGGGCGTCGATGGCGAAGATGAAGGCGAGCGCCGCGAGCGCGTCGATCGCTCCGAACGCACCCATGATGCGCGATCCGAACGCCAGCCCGAAGCCGGCGCCGACGAGGGCGCCGCTTGCGATCGACACACGTGGATATTCTTCGAAGATTCGCACGAGAGCGAGCAGAAAAATCGCCATCGCGACCGCGAAGGGGGAATCCTTCGGATTCATGAACATGTGGCCGTAATAGAGCGGGCAGGTGGCGAGCAGGACGAGCGCGATGAGCCCCGCCGCCGGCCCGCCGACGCGCCGGCCGATCCGCCACGTGACGAACAGTCCCAGAACTCCGACCGCCGCGCCCATCAGGCGGCGGGTCTCGAACAGCGTGAACGGCAGAAGCTTGGCGGCCAGCGCCGCGAGCAGATCGAAGCCGCCGCCGTAGTAATAGAGATTCACCCACGACAGCGCGCGCTGGTCGCGCAAACCCGAGAGATAGAATTTGAGCAGGAGATCCCCGTATTCGGAATGCGTATAGTCGTCCCAGCTCAGGCCGTAGTCGCGAAACGTCAGCAGCGCGACGACCCCCACGACACCGAGCACCACGACGGCAAGCCGGTCGAAGACGCGGGCAGTCGTGACTTCATCGGATGACAGCGCGGGAATGGGCGTTGCGAGGGCCACGGGCGGTCGGCTCAGGTTTTGCTCGGCGGGGGGTCTATCCGCCGATCATGGCGCGGTTGCTCGACCGCAGCGCGGCCCACAGGCCGCACGGCGCTTGTGACGCAAGAGCTGAACTCGCAGCGCGCGCGTTGCGCCGGCAAAACCTGTCCCGCCAAAGCGGCAGCGATGCGCCGTGGCAATGTCGGTTGCGGGCGATCCCTTGCGGGATGCCGCCGTCCCCGTTGAAGCCAGCCCCAAATTGATCCGGGGCCGCTGCATGACGAGCCGAGAATGAGGACCGCGCGATTACTTCATCGCCGCGTCGTACATCTTGGCGACATATTCCCAATTGACCAGATGGTCCATGAAGGCTTTGAGATAGTCCGGCCGCCGGTTGCGGTAATCGATGTAGTAGGAGTGCTCCCACACGTCGCAGCCGAGGATCGGCTTGCCGCCGTGAACCAGGGGATTTTCGCCGTTCGCGGTCTTGGCGACGGTGATCTTGCCATCTTTGACCGCCAGCCAGGCCCAACCCGACCCGAACTGCGTGACGCCGGCTTGGATAAAATCCTCCTTCATCTTTGCGACCGAGCCGAGGTCGGCGACGATCTTTTTCTCGAGGTTGCCGGGAAGCTTGTCGCCGCCGCCATTGGCTTTCATCCACTGCCAAAAATGCAGGTGGTTGTAGTGCTGGCCGGCATTGTTGAAGAGGCCGGCGTTCTTTCCGAACGAGCCTTTCACGACGTCTTCGAGCGATTTTCCTTCCCACTCGGTTCCTTTGATGAGGTTGTTGGCGTTGTTGACATAGGCCAGGTGATGCTTGTCGTGGTGGTATTCGAGCGTCTCGCGCGACATGTAGGGGGCGAGC
>JBKOXY010000425.1:0-5461 GCA_046725125.1 Pseudomonadota bacterium
TGGGCGCCGCGTTCTTTCTCGCCTTTCGCGACGTGCTGTCCGATTTCACCGAGCATTGGATGCTGTTCTTCGGTCCGCTGCTGGTGGCGCGCGTGCTGCTGGTGAAGGACGGCATTTGGGGCATGCTCGTGCGCGCGACCGGCGCCGACGACAAGCTCGGAGAGCCCAAGGTCGATTTTCCCGAGGCGCTCGAGCGCGCGGCCGATTCCAAGCCGGGGGCCGCCAAGTGAGCGAATTCCTGCTCGAGATCGAGCACTTGTGCAAGGCCTTCGGCGCGCTCGTCGCCACCGACGACGTGACGCTCGGCATCCGCAAGGGCGAAACCCATGCGCTCATCGGTCCGAACGGCGCCGGCAAGACCACGCTGGTCGGACAGTTGACCGGCGAGCTCAGGCCGGATGCGGGGCGGATCATCTTCGACGGGCGCGACATCACCGAGCTGTCGACCGCGCGCCGCGCGCGGCTCGGCCTGGCACGATCGTTCCAGATCACGAGCATTTTCGACAGCTTCACCGCCGAGGGAAACGTTGCGCTCGCCGTTCAAGCCACCGTGCGCCACAGTTTCCGGTTCTGGCAACCGGCGGAACGGATTGCGCGCCTGCGGCAGCCGGCGCGCCAGCTGATCGCGGATGTCGGCCTTTCCCGCCTCGGCAACGTCATCGCGTCCAGGATGTCGCACGGCCAGCACCGGCAGCTCGAGCTCGGCATGGCGCTCGCGACCCATCCGATCATGCTGCTGCTCGACGAGCCGATGGCGGGTTTGGGCATCGAGGAGTCGCGCGCGATGTCGAAGCTGTTGGCGAGCGTGAAGGGGCAATACACGATCCTCTTGATCGAGCACGACATGGACGCGGTTTTCTCGCTCGCCGACCGCATCACGGTCCTGGTCGGCGGCCGCATCGTCGCGTCCGGAACCGCCGACGAGATCAGAAACCATCCCGGTGTGCGCGTGGCTTATCTCGGCGAAGAGGATGACGCGGGAGACTTCCCGTGCTGACGGTTGAAGGGCTCGAGACGAGCTACGGCCAGAGCCAAGTGCTGTTCGGCGTCGATCTCGAAGTTCGCCGGGGCGAAGTGGTGACGCTGCTCGGGCGCAACGGCATGGGCAAGACCACCACCATCCGTTCGATCATGGGCATGACGGTGCCGCACGGCGGCAGCGTCAGGTTCGAAGGGCGGCAGCTGCGCGGCCTCACCTCGTTCCGCATCGCCAAGCTCGGGCTCGGTCTGGTGCCGGAGGGACGCTGCATCTTTCCGAGCCTCACGGTGTGGGAGAATTTGACCGCGACCGCGGGCGCGGGACCAAGCGGCACGCCGCGTTGGACCACCGATGCGATCCTCGAGCTGTTTCCCTGGATCCGCGAGCGCAGATCGCAAATGGGCGGCCAGCTCTCGGGCGGAGAGCAGCAGATGCTGGCGATCGCACGCGCGTTGATGACCAATCCGGAGCTGTTGATCCTAGACGAGGCAACCGAAGGCCTCGCCCCCATCATCCGCAGCGAGATCTGGAGAGTCTTGAGCGAGCTCAAGCGCGGCGGCCAATCGATCCTGATCGTGGACAAGAATCTCAAGGTTCTCGCTCGACTTGCCGACCGCCATTACGTGCTCGAGCGCGGACGCGTGCGTTGGAACGGAGACTCGAGCGCGCTGGGCAGCGAATATGAGACCATCCGCCGCTTCGTCGGCCTCTAGCCAGATTTGAACTGCCGCGCTGCTCGATGATAGGTTTGCCAAAGCGTTGCAACCAAAAGACCGCCAGAGGGAGGAAACGACGATGCGACGAATTGCTCTAGCCTCAACGACGCTGCTTGCCCTTTGCACGGGCGCGCAGGCTGCCGATCAGGTCAAGCTCGGCAACCTCACGCAGCTCAGCGGCCCGATTTCACCCGCAGGCACCGAGACCAAGCGCGGCATCGATCTCGCCCTCGAAGAGCTCGGCAACAAGCTCGGCGGTCTACCGGTCAAGTACACGGTCGTCGACGACAAGACCAACCCGGCCGAAGCGGTGCAAGGGGCTTCGAAGCTCATCGACGACGCCAAGGTCGACTTCGTCACCGGGCTCGGCGCCTCGAATACGCTGATCCCGGTGTTCAAATCGTTCGTCGACGCGGGCATCTTCGCGGTCGGCGCGCTGGCTGGGCCGTTGCAGTTCGCGGGCAAGGAATGCCACCCGAACGGCTTCTTCGTCTCGTTCTCGAACGACGACTGGCCGGCGGCCGTCGGCAAATACATGACCGACAAGGGCGTCAAGAGCGCGTTTTTCCTCGGCGCGGACTATCAGGCCGGCTACGAGCATGTCGGCGCCGCCATTCGCTACTTCAAAGGCAAGGCCATCGGCCCAGTCTACACGCCGCTGACCCAGCTCGACTTCGCGCCCGAGATCACCCGCATCCGCGCCGAAAAGCCCGACGCGGTCTTCGCCTTCCTGGTGGGCGCCGGCGGCGTCGCCTTCGTCAAGCAGTACGCCCAGGCGGGACTGCAGCACCAGCTGCCTTTCTACACCGAAGACCCGGTCGCAAACCCGCTCACCTTCCCCGCGCAAGGGGATGCCGCGCTCGGCGTCATCATGGGCACGAACTGGACGGCCGACCTCGACAACCCGGCGAACAAGAAATTCGTCGCGTCGTTTGCCGCTAAGTACAACCGCTTGCCCGCCACCTTCGCCGCGCTCGGCTACGACGCCATCAAGCTCATCGACTCTGCGGTCACTGAGGTGGGCGGCAAGATCGAGAACAAGGACGCCGTGCGCGCCGCGCTGCGCAAGGCCAACTTCCAGTCGGTGCGCGGGTCGTTCAAGTTCAACAACAACCATTTTCCGATCCAGAACCTCTACATCATGGAAGTGAAGAAGGACGAGAAGGGAAATCTAAAGGCCGTGCTGAAGGATACCGCGATCAAAGACTGGCAGGACCCCTATCACCAGGAATGCCCGATGAAGTGGTGAAATCAATATCGACTCCGCCTTCGCGGGAACGACAGGCGAGTACTCAGCAACAAGGTGAGAAAACATGAGCTCTGCCACCCCCACGCACGACTACACCGCCCGCGCGCGGCTATTCGGCGGCAATCGCATGAAGCTCGGAGTCATGGCCTTCAATTGCAGTCACGGCTCCACCATCACCACCGTGCCGGAGGCCTGGAAGCTCAACTGGCCCGACACCAAGGACATCGCGCAGGCGGTGGATCGCGCCGGCATGGAGGCGCTGCTGCCGGTCGGGCGCTGGAAGGGCTACGGCGGGCCGTCGAACTTCAACAACTGCACATTCGAGAGCTTCACCTGGGCGTCGGCGATCGGCGCGGTGACGAACTATTGCACGGTGCTCGCCACCGTCCACGTGCCGCTGGTGCATCCGCTGATGGTGGCCAAGATGGCGGCCACCATCGATCACGTCACCGGTGGCCGCTTCGCCATGAACGTGGTGTGCGGATGGTTCAAGAACGAATTCGACATGTTCGGCGCCCATATGCGCCCGCACGACGATCGCTACAAATACGCCACCGAATGGCTCGATTTCGTGCGCCGGGCATGGACGCAGGACGAGGAGTTCGATTTCACCAGCGAGAACTTCAATGCCGCCGCGGTCTGGAGCCAGCCCAAGCCGCTGCAGAAGCCCCATCCGCCGATCATGAACGCCGGCGGATCGCCCGCGGCGCAAGAATTCACCACGCGTTACTGCGACATGAATTTCGTCATCCTCAAGGACCGCACCCATCTCGAAGGCGCAAAGGCGCAGATCGATCATCTCAAGCAAATGGCCCGCTCGCACGGCCGCGAGACGCGGATTTGGATCCACGTCTACGTCGTCTGCCGCAGGAGCGAGAAGGAGGCCAAGGATTATCTCAACTACTACGTCTACGAGAAGGGCGACTGGGAGGCCGCCGGCAATCTCCTCAAGATCTTCGGGCTGCACAATCAAACCCTGGACGCCAAGACCCTGGATGGACACAAGGCGCATTTCATCGCCGGTCACGGCGGCTACCCGCTGGTGGGAACGGCGGAACAGATCGTCGACGAGCTCGGCAAGCTCGCCGATATCGGGGTCGACGGCTGCCTGATCTCCTGGGTCAGATACAAGGAAGAACTGGCGCAGTGGAACGAGGAGGTTCTTCCGCTGATGGTGCAGGCGGGATTGCGCGCGCCGTTCCCGCCGGCGCAGACGCTGCGCGCCGCGACGATGCCGTCGCGCGTGGGCGGCGCGGCGGTGGCTTAGAGGTATTCCGACAATGCATCGGGTCGCGGCTGCGCTGGCGTGCTTTGCTCTGCTCGCGCTGATGGCGGCGTCGGGCGAGAGCGCGCGCGCCGACGAGCCCTATCCGTCCAAGCCCATCCGCCTCGTTCTTCCCCAGCCTGCGGGCGGCGCGGTCGACCTCATTGCACGCACGCTGGGCGACCGCCTGAGCTACGCGCTGCGCCAGCCGGTGATCGTCGAGAACCAGCCCGGCGCCAATGGCGGGCTCGCGGCCGGACAGGTCGCCCGCGCCGCGCCCGATGGCTACACCCTGTTCATGGCCGTCGACACCAATCTGGTGGTCAATCCAAATCTTTATCCCAACCTCGCCTACGATCCGTTCCGCGATTTCATACCGATCAGCATCATCGCCAAGGTTTATCTCGTGCTCGTCGCCAGTTCGAAGATCGAAGCCACCAGCGTGCAGGAGCTGCTGGCGTTTGCACGCGCACATCCCGGCAAGCTCAACTATGCCTCGATCGGGCTCGGCACGCAGGCGCATCTCGGCATGGAATTGCTGAAGATCATGACCAAGACCGACATCACCCAAGTCTCTTACCGGGGAACGGCACCGGCCATGACCGACATCGCCGCGGGCGTGGTCGACGTCATGTTCACGGGCCCGCCCTCGGCCATGGCGCTTGCAGCCGGCGGCAAGGGCAAGATGTTGGCGATCGCATCGCCTTCGCGCTCGAGCCTGATGGCGCAGGTTCCGACCATGCAGGAAGCAGGCGTGCCGGGATACGAGCTCAGCGGATGGTTCGGATTGCTGGCGCCGGCCAAGACGCCGCAGCATGTCGTCGACCGGCTCTCCAACGAGGTCAAGACGGCGGTCGCCGATTCCGGATTCAAGAACCGCCTGGGCGAGCAGGGTTTGGACGTGGTCGGAAGCTCGTCCGCGGAGATGCTTGCGGTGATGACGGCGGACACCAAGAAATGGAGCGAGGTCATCGCCGCGACCGGCGCCAAAGTCCCGCAATGATTCCCCGATGATCCGGCCATGATCCCGATGAGCTCGCGTTCACACCAGGAGCAGCAGCATGGCTGAGGGCATTACCGGGTGGCGGTTGCACCTCGGGGTGATCTTCCCCACCCCCGTTCCGCCGCGCGCCGTGCTCGAGTTCTACGAGGCGGTGCCCGAAGGCGTCGACATGACGACGGTCTCGCTCACGATCCAGCAGCTGTCCGATGACGACATGGACGAGGCGATCAAGGGCATGGAACGCGCGGCC
>JBKOXY010000029.1:0-2768 GCA_046725125.1 Pseudomonadota bacterium
CCGGGAAGAACTGGGAAATCGTGCTCACCAGCTCCGCGATCGGCGCTTGCGCCGTCCATGCCATGCCTTTGGCGATCCCGTTGGTCCAGTTCTGCAGCGTCTCCTTGTTCTCGCGGATGTATTTGTCAGTCGCCATGAAGGTCGTGTAGTCGGCAAAGCCTACGGTCTCGCCGATCGACGCCAGGAAATGCGCCTTGCCGTCGAGCTCGAGCTGCGAGGCGTCCGGCTCGATGAAGATCGCGTATTGGTTCTGCCCCGCCAGCCACGAGCCCACGCGCGCCGGGATGCCGACATTGTTCATGAGCTTGACGTCGGTTTGCGGGTCGAGCCCGTTCTGGCGCAGCGCCGCCTCGAGAAAAAGGAGCGGCGTGCTGCCGGGCCGGAAGCCCAGGATCTCCTTGCCCTTGAGCGTCTTCCAGTCGAATTTGTCGACCTTCTCGCGCCCGACCAACATGAAGCCGTCCGTCGAGGTCAGCCCGCAAAAGATCGGAATCTTGACGGGCGAGTCGCTGTTCTGGACGTAGATCGCCGATTCCGGGCCGATGAGCGCGATGTCGGCCTGGTTGGACAACATGACCGCCACCGACTTGTCGCCGCCTTGTGCGGTCGCGAGCGTGACGTCGAGCCCGAGCTCGTCGAAGTAGCCCTTGGCGATTGCCACATAGGCCGGCGCGTAGAGCATCGAGCGCACGACCTCGTTGTAGCGAACTTTGACGCGCGGTTTCGATTGCGGAAAGGCAGCCAGCGGAGCAGCGGCGGATAGTAGCGTTGCAACACCAGTCTGGAGCGTACGGCGGCGATTGAGCATGACAGACACCACGTCGCGATGAGAACCGGCAATCGCGATTTAAGCACCGATCTGCGCAAAAGGCCACCGATGCTCCGCGCGGGAGGCCGTAGGATGGGTTGAGCGAAAGCGAAACCCATCACCTCGTCGCAATGACAGGCCTATCCGAGAAGAGCTTGCGCAAATTTCCGCATGCGCGATGGGTTTCGCTCCGCTCAACCCATCCTACATCGACTCTCCGCAAGTCCCAGTCAGAATGTCGTCCAGTCGCCCGAGCGCTCGAAGGCGGCGGCGGCGCGGTAGATCGTCTCCTCGCCGTAGTGGCGGCCCACCAGCATGAGCCCGATGGGTCGGCTGTCCTCCATCCCGCATGGCACGCTGATCGCCGGATGCCCGGTGACGTTGAACGGGCACGTGTTGCGGGTCGGCTCCCAGCTTCGCTGCGTGATCTCCTGCGGCGTTGCGTCCTTGCCGGGAATTGGCGTCGCCTTCATCGGCACGGTCGGCAGTAGCAGAAGGTCGTGCGTCGCAAGAACAGCGTCGTAACCCGCACGCACGCGCCGGCGCAGGTTCTGCGCCTTGGCGTAGAAATGACCGCCATAGCGGTCGAGTGTGTACTTGCTGAAGATCGAGGCGATCTTCAGTGTATCGGCGAATTCGTCAGCACGCTCGCGCCAGCCCATAGCGTGGTCGAGCAGGCTGGTGATGTAAAGCCCCTCATGCCCAATACCGGCGCCGTTCATTTCCAAGAGCATGACGCAGGCTGCGTCGCCGCGGATCGCCGCCCACACCGGAAAGCCCAGGGCATGCGTCGGCACCGATACCTCATCGACGATCGCACCCAATTTTGCAAAGCGCCGCGCGGCATCGCGCACATGTGCATCGACGTCGGGTTCCGAATTGGGATGGCCGAAGCCTTCCTTGATCACGGCCATGCGCATTCCCTTGACGCCGCCCGCGAGCGCCTCGGTGTAGCGGGCCGCCGCAACGCCGCGCTGGCGCGTGTCGAGGCCGTCGGGCCCGGCGATGACCTCTAACAGCAGCGCGTTGTCACGCACGTTCGCGGTCATCGGCCCGCAGGTATCGATTGTGATCTCGAGCAGCCCGATGCCGGTGTAGGGAACAAGACCGAACGTTGGCTTCAATCCGACGATGCCGCAATGGCTCGCCGGGATGCGGATCGAGCCGGCTTGGTCGCCGCCGATCGCCATATCCACTTCACCGGCAGCGACAAGCGCCGCGCTGCCCGACGACGATCCGCCGGTGGTGTAGCCGCGTTTGCGCGGATTGTGCACCGGACCGGTTGAACTCGTATGGCTGCCGCCAGACACGCAGTAATATTCGCACACCGCCTTGCCGGCGATCTCGCCGCCGGCATCGAGAATGCGCTCGACCACTGTCGCATCGATCTCCGGCACATAGCCTTCCAGAAGCTGGGCGCCGATCGTCATCGGCACGCCGGCAAGGCAGACATTGTCCTTAAGCGCGACGCGGCGGCCGGCGAGCTTGCCGCCCGGCTTGCCCTTGATCGAGGTCTTCATGTACCAGGCGCCATGCGGGTTTTCCTCCGCCGACGGTCGATAGAATTGACCGCGCGGATATTTCACCGCCGGCAGGTCATCCGGCGTCGTGTCGAGTGTGGCATAGGCATTGGCCAGCGGCGTGATGATCTGCTCGACGGCATTGAGATAGGCGTCGCTCGGATTCATGCCGAGCTTCTGTGCTGCCTGACGCAAATCGGCGACAGTCGGTTTCTGGAACATGATCGATCCTTACGGCCATTGCCGCGATCGAATGTATTAGTAAGCGCCCCGACCCGCCGCTGCCAGCGACGGAAGGACCAATTTTGACGACGCCAATTACATTATCGGGAGGAACGTTTAGAGCGCTTCCGACGCTGCTGCCGTTTTCGTTCCTTCCATCTCGCCTTCTGGCTTCTACTTAGCTTTGCGCGCGACGCCTTGGTCCACTTGAATGCCAT
>JBKOXY010000157.1:0-5861 GCA_046725125.1 Pseudomonadota bacterium
CGAGCTTGCGGCGCTCGCAAGCGACACCTGGGGCTGCGAGGTGCGGCCGAACAACACCGAAGGCGGCATCAACCAGCCCTGGCACTGGATCACGATCCCGATCATGGGCATGACCATGGGCGAGATTTTCTATCTGAAGGATCTCGCCGACGATTGCGCTGCCGACAAGGTTTACGAGTTCATGTTTGTCGCACCGGCAATCCCGATCACCGGCGCGGTGGGATCGCCGACCAATCCGCTGGCGATCAAGTGATCAGCGACGGCGCCCCCAAGTTCGGTGCGCCGCCAGAACCACCTCAATGACATCGCCGAGAGAGACACATGAACCTTGCCATCAATCCGCTGATCGCTATCGGCGTCCTTGCCTCCACGGCCGCGACAGACGCGGCCTACGTATTCTTTAACGCCGCGGTGACCAGCAGGCGCCGGATTTGGGCCGCGAACTGGAGTGCGATCTGGTATATGCTGTCGGCCTTTGCGGTGATCAGCTACACTGACAATGCCGTCTACGTCGCATTTGCGGCGCTTGGATCGTGGGTCGGCGCCTTCACCTCCGTGACCTGGCTGCATCGCGCGGGGAGTCTTGCCCTGCCGCGGCATGATCCGCCTTAACGCTTGCGCCATGAACCACTGACGTTTCCCCCATGTAGGCCGGAAGGTTCACCATGCTCGGACACAACCGAAAAATGAGCGGGGCCGAATGCCTTGCCGACATGCTCAAGGGCTACGGCGTCACCCACGTGTTCCACGTGCCGGCGGTGTTGCGCAAAACCATGGCCGTGATGGAAGGTCGCACCGATATCAAGCGTCTTCACGTCCATGGCGAAAAGGCCGCAGCCTATATGGCGGACGGCTACGCGCGCGCATCGGGCAAGCCCGGCATCTGCGCGGCGCAGGTGATCGGCGCGCTCAATCTCGCGGCCGGCCTGCGCGACGCTTGGCTGGCGCACTCGCCGGTGATCGCCATGACCGGCGGGCGCGACCCGAAGACCAAGTTCCGCAAGGTCTACCAGGAGATCGACGACGTACCGGCGTTCGAGCCGGTGACCAAGTTCAACGCCACGGTCGATGACGTGGCGCGCTTCCCCGACATGGTGCGGCAGGCGTTTCGCGTCGCGACCTCGGGCACGCCCGGGCCGGTGCATCTGCAATTCCGCGGCAACGAAGGACAGATCGACGGCGAGGAGGCGGAGATGGAACCGCTGTGCGAGCCGCAGTTTGCGCGCGTGCCGCCGTACCGTCCGACCCCCGACGATGCGAGCGTGATGTCCGCGCTCAAGCACTTGCAGGAGTCGCAACGCCCCGTGATCGTCGCGGGCGGCGGTGTGCGGGCCTCGAGCGCTTCCGCCGAACTGATGGCGCTCGCGCAGGCGCTGCAGATCCCGGTCGCGACCTCGCTCAACGGCAAGGACGCGATACCGGGGAACCATCCGCTTTCGGTCGGCGTCGTCGGCACCTATTCGCGCGAGAGCGCCAACCGCGTGGTCAATGGCGCCGATCTCGTGTGCTTCATCGGCACCGAGACCGGCGGCATGACCACGCATTTCTGGGCGGTGCCGAAGATCGGCACGCCGGCGATCCAGATCGACATCGATCCGGAGGCGATCGGCCGCAATTATCCGCTCCTCGCCGGCGTCAACGGCGATGCCAAGGTCACGCTCGCCCGCATGCTTGCAACGGCCGACCGCGCCAGCGCCGGCAAACGCAAAGCCTGGGTCGAGGCCGCGCAAAAAATCTGCAAGGAATGGTCGGCGAAGTATCAATCGGCCCTGACCTCCGACGCCGCACCGATCCGCCCCGAGCGCATCTGCGCCGAGCTCACCCGGCACGTACCGGACAATGGCATCGTCGTGGTCGATACCGGCCACGCGGGCATGTGGATGGGCGGGATGTACGATCTCACCAGCCCTAAGCAAAGTTACATGCGCAGCGCCGGCCACCTCGGCTGGGCCTTCCCGGCGGGACTGGGGGCAAAATGCGCATGCCCCGACCGGCCGGTCGTCACGTTCACGGGCGACGCCGGTCTCTGGTACCACATCGCCGAGATCGAGACCGCCGCGCGCTGGGGCATCAACGCCGTCACAGTGGTCAACAACAATTCGAGCGGCAACCAGTCCAAGCGCGGCTTCGATCGCGTCTATGGTGGGACGCAGACCGAGCAGGCGCGGGAAATGTGGACCTTCAGCAAGGTCAACTTCGCGCGCATCGCCGAGGACATGGGCGGGGTTGGAATTCGGGTCGACAAGCCGGCCGACATCGGTCCAGCCATCGCGCGGGCGCTCACGGCGAACCGTCCTGCCGTCATCGATGTGGTCACCGACATCGACGCGCTGGCGCCGCTGGCGGTGAGTTGACGCGCGCTAGATGCTGTGAACTCGGTGCGCGCCTGCCCGTGCCCCATCTCAGTCTTGCGAGGTCAGGCGCCGGCGTACGCCCCAGCTGTCCAAGATTGCAGCAATATCTGCGCCTACAAAAAATCTGGCGCTGTCCTGGTCGTAGCCCTCGCGCAAGAGCTCATCGTAATCCGTGAACATATGGCGCACGTATGCGACCAGCGACAACCATGCTGCGGTTTCCGGTAAGGCGACGTTCAGGCCGGGGCTGTCGACGGCGTGGTCGACCACGGCTTCAAACTCGTGAGATGGGATTCGGGGCGCCAACCGGCGCAGCGCAATCTCGATGTCACCGCGTTTTGCCACATCGTTATGCCCGCAACGAGCCCGATGATTATGTCGGACCTCGGCGACGTTATCAGCTATGCTCACTCGAAATCGAGCCATGAGCTGACCCATGCCCCCTGCCAAGTCTTCCAACATCTCGTCTGCTGCCGGGCCGGGATCGGGACAGATCGGCCTGGTGGCCGCCGTTTCGATCGGTATCGGTGGAATGGTGGGAGCGGGGATTTTTTCGATCCTCGGCGTGGTGGCGCACGCCGCCGGCAATGCGATGTGGCTGGCGTTCGCCATCGGGGGGGTCGTGGCGCTCTTGTCGACCTATTCGTATGCCAAGCTCGGCGCCACCTTCCCCTCAGCCGGCGGTGCCACGCATTTCTTGGTGAAGAGCTTCGGCGATGGCGTGCTCACCGGCGGGCTGAACCTGTTCATGTGGGCGGGTTACATCATTTCGCTGGCTCTATACGCCACGGCCTTCGGCGGCTACGCCGCCACCTTTGTCACCACCGCGCCGTCCGCGTTGTTGCTGAAATCGCTGGCCGTCGCTTCGGTCGTGCTGCTGACGCTGGTCAATGCCTTTGGGGCCACGCTCATGGGCCGTTGGGAAACCGTCATCGTCGCGGTCAAGGTGGCGATCCTCGTGCTGTTTGCGGCTGTGGGCCTGTGCTTCATCAGGCCGGGCTACCTCTCACCCGAGCTTTGGCCCGAGGCCAAGTCGGTCTTGTTCGGGGCCGGCGTGCTGTTCATCGGCTACGAAGGTTTTGGGCTCATAACCAACGCGGCCGCCGACATGCGCGATCCCCGAAAGATGCTGCCGCGGGCTCTCTACACCAGCGTGATCTTGGTGATCGTCCTCTATCTCGCCGTTTCGCTGACCGTCACCGGCAACTTGTCGGATTACGAAATCGAGCAGTCCAAGGACTATGCCCTCGCCGAGGCAGCCAAACCGTTCTTGGGCCAATTCGGTTTCCGGCTGATCGCCATCGCCGCCCTGTTCTCGACCGCCTCGGCGATCAATGCGACGCTGTTTGGCTCCGCCAACGTCTGCTACATGATCGCCCGCGATGGCGAGCTGCCAGCCGGTCTATCGCGGACCGAATGGAAAGACGCAACCGGCGGACTGCTCCTCACGGCCGCCCTGGTCGTGGTGGTGATGCTGATCTTCGACCTCTCCGGCATCGCGATGATGGGAAGCGCCGCCTTCCTCTTGATCTATGCCGCGGTGAACGCGGGCCACCTCAAGGTGCTCAATCAGACGGGGGCGAGCGCGATCGTCGTCTGGCTCTCGCTACTCACCTGCCTGGCAATGTTCGCCATCCTCTGCGTGTATACCTACCAGGAGCAGCCCCGGGCGATCGCCACGCTGATCCTCATCGCCGCGGCGTCATTTGCCGGCGAATGGGCTTACCGGCGCTGGACGGGGCGCAGGATCACGGAGCGAGCTTAGCGATCTCTCTGCGCGGTTTTCACAGCGATATCTTGCCTGCTCGCGATGAAATGAGGGGCGACCGCTGGGCGCTGCAGCATATTTTGGCAGCGCAGCATCGGATTGCGCGCTGGACTGCCACCCCTCCTCGTGAGATAGGGAAAGAAACGTGTAAGGGGAGGAGTTGATGGCGATGGCATGGGATGCGAACCTCGACCCTAAAATCGGTGAGTTGGTCAATGCCGCGTTCGACAAGTCGTGGCAATTTGTCAAAACCGATCCCGAGCTCGCCCACGGGGATCCCCAGGAAATGCGCACTCGGCTAGCGCAGAGTCTCGCGCGATTGGCTCAGAACGGCGAGCGCGATTTGTGGCGGCTCGCTAACACCGCGATTGGTCAACTGCGACGCGAGCGAAGTGCAGCCTAGCGCGCGATCGATTCTAGGCGCCGCAACCTCGACATTGGCCGTAGATCACGCAGGCGGCACCGCCGCGATGGGAGCCTGTTGGCGGAACAATCACGCCGCGCGCGAGCCCACCGGGCGCCACAGCCGCTTGACGCGTTGCAACAATGGGCCCCACAGCGGCCACAATAGCAGCATCAGCGCCAGCGTGGTGATCGAGCCGACGAGCCCGTTCGACCAGAATACGCGCAGATCTCCACTCGCGCCGATCATCGCCAGGCGGAAAGCATCCTCCGCGCGGTTGCCCAGCACCAACGCGAGCGTGAACGGCGCCAGCGGAATGCCGATCTTCTTGAACACGTAGCCGACCACGCCGAAAGCCAGCATCAGCCAGATGTCGAAGATGGCGTTCTGGATGGCGTAGGCGCCGATCGCGCAGGACACCACGATCATCGGCGCAATCGCCGAGAACGGCACACGCAGGATGGCGGCGAACACCGGCACCGTTGTGAGCACCAACAGCAAGCCGACGACGTTGCCGAGATACATCGACGCAATCAGCCCCCACACGAAGTCCTTGTGCTCGACGAACAGCAACGGGCCGGGATTGAGCCCCCATACCATCAGGCCGCCGAGCAGGATTGCGGCCGTGCCGGAGCCGGGAATTCCCAACGCCAGCATCGGTAGCAGCGCCGAGGTTCCGGAGGCGTGCGCCGCCGTTTCCGGCGCGAACACGCCTTCGATGCGTCCCTTGCCGAAACTGTCCTTGTCCTTGGAAAAGCGCTTGGCGAGGTTATAGCCCATGAACGAGGCGGCAATCGCCCCGCCGGGCGTGATACCGAGCCAGCATCCGATGACCGACGAGCGCAGCAGCGTCACCCAATAACGCGGCAGGTCCTTCCACACGTTGAGGACCACGCGCAGACTGATGCTGGCGGTATGGCCACGCAACGCGAGCCGCTCTTCCATGGTCAGCAGAATTTCGCTGATGCCGAACAGTCCGATGACCGCGACCAGGAAATTGATGCCGCGCAAGAGTTCGTTCCAGCCGAAAGTCATGCGCAACGTGCCGGACACCGTGTCCATCCCGATGCCGGCGAGCAACAGGCCAAGCGTCATGGAAATGACGGTCTTGTGCTTGTCCTCGCGCCCGAGGCCGACGAACGAGCAGAACGTCAACAGATAGACCGCGAAGAATTCCGGTGGGCCAAACTGCAGTGCGAACGCGGCAATGCCCGGCGCAAGAAACGTGATCAGCAGGACGGCCGCCAGCGAGCCGATGAACGACGAGGTAAAGGCCGCGGTCAGCGCCTCGGCCGCTTTGCCCTGCTGCGCCATCGGATAGCCGTCGAAGGTGGTC
>JBKOXY010000056.1:0-2084 GCA_046725125.1 Pseudomonadota bacterium
GATCGCAATCACGGACTTGATCTCCGGGCGATGGCGACAAGATTTGCCGAGACCTACAAGGAAGAAAAGTTTCAATCGAAGGAAACCGGCCTGGATGGGCCGCGTGCGCTGCCGGGAGTCCATCACCCGATTTTCAAGGGTAAGCCGGTCAACTATGACCCACGCGAGCGCTTCATCGCCGAGTTCATGGAAAAACGTGGCGACTACAACGTCTTCCACGCCTTCTACCGTGAGCTCGTGCAGGCACTCTACGACACCGGCGCGACGCGGTACGTGTTCTGCGTCAACGTCGATGCGGTGATCGCGGCCCTGCTCCTGGCGGTTCTCTGGAGGGACTATCGATCCGGCGCGCTGACCGAGAAAGATCTCGAGACGGCTGCGTTCAACGTGTTCCTGTACGGCCGCATGATCGGCGCTGCTGCAGAGATCGACGACCATCTTAATCGCGGGCGGAACATGGATACGCGGACGCCCCAGGAACAGTGTGCGTTCGTAGTTTGATCGTGGCGGTCGGGTGGGGTGGCGGGCGCCGTCAGGCTCGAGAGGCACCGGGTTCCGGCCCGACCATCGACCGGCTCGCGAATACAAAAGGACCAGCCAAGGCTCGGAACGCGAAAAGCCAACGTTCAAAAGAAGCCTTCGGATTGGGGAGGATGACAGATGAACGTGGAGGTTTCGAAAGTCGGTCACGCGAGCGCAGTTGAAGAAGGCCATTCTTACTGGCGGGCGATCTTGCCGCTCGCGATCGTCGCGGCCATCGCCTTGTCACCCGCTCCGGCCGGCCTCGCGCTGTATGCATGGTACTATTTTGCGATTTTTGCCGGAGTGATCGCCGCGCTCGTGGTGGAGCCGCTGCCGAGCCCGGCCATCGGCGTGATCGGCGTAACAACCGTCACCGTACTCTCCCCGTGGGTACTGTTCAGTCCGACGGAGATAGCCAAGCCCGACTTCAAAGAAGCGGAGGAGGCGCTCAGATGGGCGCTTTCCGGCTTTTCCTCTAGCACGGTGTGGCTCGTGTTTGGCGCCTTTATGTTTGCGCTCGGCTACGAGAAGACCGGCCTTGGCCACCGCATTGCGCTCGTGATGGTCAAAGTCATGGGGCGCAACACGCTCTCGCTCGGCTATGCCACAACACTGACCGACGCGATATTGGCTCCTGTTACGCCTTCGAATACCGCTCGCAGCGCCGGAACGATCTATCCCGTGGTGGCCAATCTGCCGCCGCTCTATGGCTCCATGCCGAACCAGCCTTCGGCCCGCAAGATCGGCGGTTACATCATGTGGGTGACATTTGCCGCTGGCTGCGTGACCAGCACACTGTTCATGACCGCCTGCGCGCCGAACTTCCTTGCGCTCGAATTCATCAGAAAAATCGCTGGAGTTGAGATCACCTATCTCCAATGGATGCAGGCATCAGCGCCGTTCGCGTTGCCCCTCCTGCTGCTGCTGCCAATCCTGACTTATGTTTTTTATCCGCCGCAAACCAAGGGTGGCCACGAGGTTCCCGCCTGGGCGGCCGAAGAGCTGCAGAAGATGGGGCCCCTTTCGGGTCGAGAGCGCATTCTTTCTGCTCTGGTTCTGCTTGCCATAACGCTGTGGATGTTCGGAGGGGCTTACGTCGAAGCCACGACCGCTGCGCTCATCGTCATTTCACTCATGTTGATCATGCGGGTCATCTCCTGGAAAGAGATGGCTGCCAATCACACCGCCTGGACCACGCTCACGCTTCTCGCGACGTTGGTGACGCTCGCCGGTGGCCTCTCGCGCACGGGCTTCGTCAAATGGTTTGCCGATGGCGTCGCGGCCCACATGGGCGGACTATCGCCGACGTTCACAATCATCGCGCTCGTGACCGTGTACTTTTGTTCCCATTATATGTTTGCGAGCCTCACGGCCCACACGAGCGCCATGATGCCGGTGATGCTGGCGGTCGGCCTCGGTATACCCGGTGTCCCGGCGGACAAGCTCGCTTTGGCTCTCGCATTGACAACCGGCATCATGGGCGTGATCACCCCCTACGCGACTGGGCCCGGACTTGCCTACTACGAGAGCGGCTATCTGCCATCGGCGGACTTCTGGCGGCT
>JBKOXY010000156.1:0-7251 GCA_046725125.1 Pseudomonadota bacterium
TTCCGCCGCCAGGCAGAAGGCATGCTCCTGGTTCATCGGCGCGACATAGTCGAGCCGGTCGAAATACGGGATCGCCTGCAGATAGGTCTTGGCTTCGATCAGCTTCTCGGTGCCGCGATGCAACAGCCCGATATGCGGATCCACGCGTTCCACCACCTCGCCGTCGAGTTCCAGCACCAGGCGTAGCACGCCGTGCGCCGCCGGGTGCTGCGGCCCGAAATTCATGGTGAAGTTGCGCAGCTCCGTTTCAGCCATGGAAGTAACTCGACAGCGCGGGCGAAGTGCGAATGGGGAATAGCGCAACGAATGCCATCTCAACCGCCCTTCCCGTTGCCCGCCTTCTCGTCGCCCGGCAGCAGGTAGGCCGGACCTTCCCACGGCGAGAGGAAATCGAAGTTGCGGAATTCCTGCGCGAGCCGCACCGGCTCGTACACAACGCGTTTCTGCTCGTCGTCGTAGCGCAGCTCGACGAACCCGGTGAGCGGAAAATCCTTGCGCAGCGGGTGGCCTTCGAATCCGTAATCGGTCAGCAGCCGGCGCATGTCCGGATGGCCGGTAAAGAGCACGCCGTAGAGGTCGTAGGTTTCGCGCTCGAACCAGTTGGCGCCGGGGAACACGCCGATGATCGATGGCACCGGCGTCGTCTCGTCGACCTCGATCTTCACCCGGATGCGCTGGTTCTGCTTGGGCGAGAGGAAATGATAGACGACGTCGAAGCGCCGCTCGCGCCCCGGCCAGTCGACCGCGGTGACGTCGATGATGCTCCAGAACTGGCAGCGTTCGTCGTCGCGCAGGAAGGTGGCGACCTTGACGATGTCGCCGGCGATGGCGCTGATCGTCAACTCCCCGTGCGCAACCCGATGGCCCGTGACCGAACCCGGCAGCGCGCCGGCGATCATCTCGCCGAGTTTGTCGAGCGTTTCATCCATGGCGCGAAACCCATCAGCGCTCGATCGTGCCGGTGCGGCGGATCTTCTTCTGTAGCAACAGCACGCCATAGAGCAGCGCCTCGGCGGTCGGCGGGCAGCCGGGCACGTAGATGTCGACCGGAACGATGCGGTCGCAGCCGCGCACGACCGAATAGGAATAGTGGTAATAACCGCCACCGTTGGCGCACGAGCCCATGGAGATGACGTAGCGCGGCTCCGGCATCTGGTCGTAGACCTTGCGCAGCGCGGGCGCCATCTTGTTCGTCAGCGTGCCGGCCACGATCATCACATCCGATTGCCGTGGGGACGCGCGCGGCGCAAAACCGAAGCGCTCCGCGTCGTAGCGCGGCATCGACATCTGCATCATCTCGATCGCGCAACAGGCGAGCCCGAACGTCATCCACATCAGCGAGCCGGTACGCGCCCAGATGATGAGATCGTCGCTCGCGGTGACGAGGAAGCCCTTGTCCGAAAGCTCCTGGTTCATGCCGGCGAAGAGAGCGTCATCCGCGCCCACGGGCTTGCCCGTGCGCGGATCGAGAATGCCCTTGGCGGGCGGAGCGATGACCGCGGTACGCTCTAATCCCATTCGAGCGCTCCTTTGCGCCATTCATATATGAAGCCGACGGTCAGAACGCCAAGGAACACCATCATCGACCAATAGCCGTAGAGCCCGAGATCGCCCAGCACGATGGCCCAGGGAAACAGAAACGTCATTTCGAGGTCGAAGATGATGAATAGGATGGCCACGAGATAGAACCGCACGTCGAACTTCATGCGCGCGTCGTCGAAGGCGTTGAAGCCGCACTCGTAGGCGGACAGCTTCTCTGGATCGGGAGCTTTGTAAGCGACCATGAAGGGCACGATCAGGAGCGCAAGCGCGATGGCGAGCGCGACCGCGATGAAGATCACGAGCGGGAGATAATCCAGCAATAGCTCGTTCATCGGCGACCTCACCTCCGACGTCGTGGCCCCGCACGGAAAGCCCGCCCCCGCTCCCCCGCGGCCAAGGTGCCGCAGGCGCTTGCGAAATCGCCCTTGTCACAGATCGGATTCGTTCCAAGGACGGGCTCAGGGAGGGCTTAGCGCAGTGCACAATGGGAGGCAAGCCGGCGGGCCCCAAAAGCTCGTCCGGTGCGCGCATCGCCTATTGCCGCCGGCGTGCGGGAGCCTAGGTTTCGCGCTGCTCGTTTCCGAAAATCGCTCGATTGCGTGTCACCCAGACGTCATCTTGCAGCCCGAACGCGAGCGAGCATCGATCGCTAGCGGCGCAAAATTGACGTCGCTGTCTTCGACGCTTCTGCGCCCGGGACCTCTGGGCTTCGAACCCATCCTCGCGGTAGGCTTCGCCACAACCATCCGTCGGTGGCGAGGGAGGCGGGCATGCAACGCAGGGTCATGATCTCGTGCGCGGTTACCGGCTCGGCGGACACACCGGGCCGCAACCCGGCGGTGCCGGTGACGCCCGCACAGATCGCGCAATCCGCCATCGATGCGGCCAAGGCGGGCGCGGCCATCGTTCACATCCACGTGCGCGATCCCCAGACCACGCGGCCCAGCATGGATGCTTCCCTCTACAAAGAGGTCGTGGACCGGATCAGGGCAAGCGGCAGCGACGTCCTCATCAACCTCACCACCGGGCCGGGGGCGCGCTTCGTGCCGGGCGACGACGACCCGCAAAAACCCGGGCCGGGCACGACCATCAAACCACCGGCCGAACGCGTCCGCCACGTCGTCGCGCTCAAGCCCGACATCTGCAGCCTCGATATGGGCAGCATGAATATGGGCCCACACGTCTTCATCAACACGCCTTCGCATCTCGAAGCCATGGCGGTCGCGATCCGCGATGCCGGCGTGCTGCCGGAGTTGGAAGTGTTCGAGACTGGCCATCTCCTGCTCGCCAAACGCCTGATCGAGAGCGGCCACATCAAGGCGCCCGGCATGTTCCAGATCTGCCTCGGCATCGCCTGGGCGCAGCCCGCTACTCCCGAGGCCATGAGCTATATGCGAAGCCTGCTGCCGGCGGGCTCGCCCTGGTTTGCGTTCGGCATATCGTTGCATCAATTTCCGATGGCGGCGCAGGCGGTCCTGCTCGGCGGTCATCCGCGGGTGGGCCTCGAGGACAACCTCTATCTCGAAAAGGGCAAGCTCGCGCCGAGCAACGCCGCGCTGGTGGAGAAGGCAGCCAAGATCGTCGAGGTCCTCGGCGATATCGTCGCCACTCCCGCCGACGCGCGCGCAATCCTCGGATTGAAAGCAGTGACGCACTAGACAGCGCCGCGGGCCCGATTTTGCCCGCGCGTGAAAGTCGAACGTCGCGCTTCGCGCAGCCTGGTCGATCGAACCTCAATCCATCGGCTCGACCTTGACGATCGAGGCGCCGTGGTTGCTGCCGACCCAGAACGTCATCGGGCTGGTCGAGTTATCCACGAACACCCGGCGGATATTGGTCGTCTTCGGCAGCAGATATTCGACGAACTCGCCGGTCTTGGGATTTAGCCGCGAGACCCGATCGCTCAGCATCGAGCCGGTCCAGGCTTCGCCATTCTTGTCGGTGACGACGTCGTAGGGTTGCGCCCACGGCGTCGGCAGCACCCATTCCTCGATCTTCTCGGTCTTTGGGTCGAACATCCCGATAGCGTTGCCGGCATATTCGGCGAACCACAGTCGGTTGTGTTCATCGACCCGGCCGCGCCGCGGCCGCGAGTTCGCAATGGGCGAGCGGTAGACGGTGAGCTTGCCGGTCTTGGCGTCGAGCTTGCCAATGTTCGAGGAGGAGAAATCGAGCAGATAGAGATTGTTGTCGTGGTCGGCGGGAATGCCATAGGACGTGATGGTTCGGTTGTTGCTCGGATCCTTGAACGAGCCGAGGTTCTCCCACTCCCCGGTGGCCGGATCGAGCCGCAGAATCTGCGCGCGGTCGGAGTTCTTGACCCACACCTTGCCGTCGACGTGGGAATTGGTCGGCGTGAGGAACGCCTGCTGGGTGGCATCCGTTTGCCATTGCTGCGGCACCTTCCAGGTCTGGAATTTTTCCGTTGCCTTGTCGAACTTGGCGACGCCGCCCTGATACATCATGGCGATCCAGAGATTGCCGGCCTTGTCGGTTTCCAGATCGAGCGTGCCGATCGGATAGCCCGGCTTGATCACCGGCAAGGGATATTCGAAGACGCGGCCGGTCTTGGGATCGAGCTTGCCCAGGAACTGCTCGCCGAAATGCGTGAACCAGACCATGCCGTCGGAATCGACGATGGCGTCGTGCGGCTGGATCTGCTTGCGCGGCAAATCGTATTCGGTGATGACCACGCGCGTGGCGCGGCCTCCCGGCCGCGGCAATGTCTTGAGCGGATAGTCCCAAACCTCATCCTTGCTGAGATTGATCGAGGCGAGATAATCCGCCATCGCCTTCACGCCGGCCGCCGCGCCGAGGTTGCGGCGCGCATCGCCCATGAGCCGCTGCGGATGCTGGGGCGTGCTGCCGGGATAGTAGCCGGTCATGCGGTCGAACACCTGCACGAACTCGTCGGCATCGTGAGTGGAGGTTACGATGCGGTCGAGATCGTGGCAGCCGATGCAGTTGAGCAGCGCCTTCTTCTGGGTGTCGGCTCCGGGAAAGCTCGCGAGCCATTCCGCATTGGTAAGCTGCTTCGCCAAGTTCCTGGTCGGCCGCAGTTTGACGTCGGCGGCGGTGGTGCTGCCGGCGGCGACATCCGCCGTCTTCGGACCGTCGAGGTCGTAGCCGACGGCGCGAATGGCGAGCGAATAGCGGCCCGGCTCGAGCTTCGACGCGGGGAAGCTGAACTTGCCGGTCTTATCGCTGACCACGGAGATGGTGAGCGTCGAACCGTCGCGCTTGGCGCTCACGACGACGCCTTCCATGGGGCCCTCCGCCACGGAACTGACCTGACCGGTGAGCGCCGCCGGCGCCTGAGCGTGCGCGGCAAAGATCGACAGACCAGCCGCCACCACGCCGGCGGTGAAAGCAGGCAACAGACTTCGCGATGGCATCGGCGTCTCCTCGATGTGTCCTCGCTGAACGCAAACGCTTCGCGCGCAAGCCTAGACGCGCCCATCTGCGGCTTCAAGCGGTTGGCCGGCCGAGCCCGTCTCAGTTCGCCCGGGAATGTTTTCAAGGTACTTTTGCGCGCGTCCCCGCGCAGGCGGGGACCCAGGCCTCGGCCCTGGATTCCCGCTTTCGCGGGAACGAGCGGAGTGTGGGTGCGCGGCCGTTACGCGTCAAACTAAGATAGTGTCGGCCACCCGGACTGCGTCGAGCCGGTCGCCCCGCGGCGATTCCATTTTGTCGGAATCCCCCCTAGCTTTGCGACAGCAGCGATCCACTCCCTCGAACCACCAGGCGATATTGCGATGGCGAAAGAGACAGCGGAATTGGCGCGCTATGCGGCGTTCTGTCGTTACGAGGACATCCCGTCGGACGTGATCGAACGCGCCAAGCAATGCATCACCGACACGATCGCCGCCGTCATCTTCGGCTATGATCTGCCCTGGAGCCGCATCGTCGTCGCGTTTGCGGAGAAGAACGGCGTTGGCGGCAACAGCCGAGTTCTCGGCCCTGGCGGGCCGCGGGTGCATGCGCCGGCCGCGGCCTTGGCCAACGGCGCGCTCGCGCACGCCTTCGAGATGGACAATTTGACGTGGCCGAGCACCGGCGTGCATCCCGGCGCGACGCTGTTGGCTTCCGGCCTTGCGGTCGCCCAGGAGCGCGGCATGGGCGGGCGCGAATTGCTCACCGCCGTCGTCGCCGGTGCCGAGGTGATGATCCGTATCGGGCGCGCGACAAAGCACAGCAACGAGGGCCGCGGCTTCCACGCGCCCGGCACCACCGGCCCGTTCGGGGCCGCGGTTGCGTGCGGAAGGCTGATGCGCTTCGATGCGGAGCGCATGCGAAACGCCCTCGGGATCGCCGGCTCGCTCGCCTGCGGACTGCTGGAATTCGCCCGCTCGGGCACCGGCGCCATGGTGAAGCGCCTCCACCTCGGGCGCGCGGCCGAGAGCGGCGTGCTGGCAGCGAGTCTCGCAGGCGACGGCTTTACTGGTCCGGCGAGCGTGCTCGAAGGCGAGTTCGGCTTCCTGCGCGTGTTCTGCGGCAGCGAGTTCGATCCGCACGAACTCACGGACGGCCTCGGCGACAGCTACGCCACGCGTTCGATCATGCTCAAGCGTTTTCCCTGCCACATCACCGCGCACACGTCCGTGCAAGCGATTTTGGATTTACGCGCCGAGCACGGCTATGCGGCCACGGATGTCGCCTCCATCCACATCGCCGGCAACGACAAGATGGCGCGCGTCAACAACATTCCCTCCCCCGCCGACATCATGATGGCGCAATACAGCATTCCGTTCTGCGTCGCGCTCGCCCATGTCCGCGATCCGCGCGATCCGCGCTCCTTCGACGAAGGCGCGCTGCGCGAGCCGCACATCCGCTCGCTCGCCGAACGCGTGACGATCACCATCGCCAAGGATCGTCCGACCCCGCTGGCCGCGGTCGTCACGGTCGCGCTCAAAGACGGCCGCGTGTTCACGCGCTGCGTTGCTGGCTTCAAGGGCACGCCGGAGCAGCCGCTCGATCAACGCGAGCTGCGCGAGAAATTCTTGTTGCTGACGCGCCATTGCAGCGCCCACGATATGGGCGAGATGTTCGACCGCCTGCAAAATCTGGAACGGGAATCCGATCTCGATTGGATCGGCGTTCGCCCGCAACAGAAATGATGGTCGGACGCAGTCATGCAGGCCGGCGCCGACAGCGTGACACCCGCAAGATCGCCCAATTCGTCTCGGCACCCGGCAGTGCCTGGCAGCAAGCCCCGCCTAATAGCTAACTGACGCAGCTGAAGCGGTAGACCACCCGACTGCCTTTGAAGAGATTCTTTTCCGCTGTTTCGGAATCGATGATCTGCGCCTTCTTGCCTTCCCTTTGGCAATACTGTTGGGCCATATCGGCCACGGCTTCGCGCGAGTGGGCCCCCGTCCAGACCGAATACTCGATGCCCGTCGGGGTGTAGGACAGAACCCGGAACTCATCATCGGCTGCGCAGCCACAAAGACCAATGCACATGAGCAATGTCGCCCGCCTCATGACATTATACCCCCCGTGCATAGTCGCCATTCGGGTCCGCAGGAAATGCCCTGCGGAGAACCCTAAATTCTCGCTTGCGAAATCATGGCGGGAGCGACGGGGCTCGAACCCGCGACCTTCGGCGTGACAGGCCGACGCTCTAACCAACTGAGCTACGCCCCCGCGGGCGTGTTGCGCAGTTAAATACCGACCACCGGCGAGTCAAGGCAGCGCCCGAAAAGCCCC
>JBKOXY010000409.1:0-6033 GCA_046725125.1 Pseudomonadota bacterium
CGGTTCGAATACGCGGTACGAAGCCGTTGCCGTCGCTCCGACCATTCGGTGGTGATCTGGCCGCGGCGTACGATATTACCCGACTTCACCTCGAAGACGTCGGCAAAGTCGCATCGCAGCGCGACTTCGAGCTGAAAACGCACCGGCTTCAGGTTGTTGTTGGTGATGTCGAGATCTTCGTGCATGCCGCCGACGATCGATCGACTGATCGTGAGGCCGAGGGTGCGTGGCGGGATCGGACCGTCTTCGGTGAGAATGGATTTATTGGTGAGAAAGATGCGCGCTGCATGATAGTTGACGGCACCGCCGTTCAACAGCTCCCACGGTTCACCGTTGGCATAGATCGCCCAGTTGCTGACAATCCGCGTATCGAGAAAGTAAAGGCCCTTCTCGCTCGGCCAGTTGATCTGCCCGTCCTGCTCGCTGACGAGCACCGTCTGGCCCTGATGGATGGCGATTTGAGGTGGGCCAACGTGAACCTTGAATACCATGGTATCGTCCTCATGGTTGCACGCGAGGCGCCGGCGCGGCCGAGCTAACGTGGCACGTCGGACATCGATCGGGTGAACACCGGAAACTTAGACGGGTCCTTGCCCGCATCCTAGAGGAGAGGACGATTCTCCTTCGAAGCCGCATAGATCGACCCCTCGCAGAGGGGTCGTGGATATTTGCGCTGGACTCCTGCGTGAAAAGCCTCTGCGGGCACTGCTGAAGAGCGAGATCGCGCGTCTCACGCGGATCATTCAGGCAGCAAGGGCGAAAAAACGGCTGACCAGCGCAGCAGGCGAGCTAATAAGACGTTTGGCGCCAACAAGTCGGGCAAAGGACCCCTAGATCCAACGCAACGCCGCCGGATGCTCGCGCGTTCTAGCCTGCCGCAGACGAATATTCGGCCAATGGACCCGGCGCGCTTCGGTCCCGCCGCCTGCCCCCATTGCGAACGGACCGCCTAGTGGACTTGTCGCGCGCCGATTGTTTGGCCGCCTTCAGCGCGATCGGCCCCACATTCGCAAGGAACACTTTTTCGTGCGCGCGCGTGAGCGTGTCGATGGCCTGTTTCAACGACAGCCATTTCACGGCCTTAATGTCATACGTCAACTCGCGCACCGGCCGGCCGACGGCTCGCATGTGCCAGAACTGGACGATCTTGATGTTGCCGTCGACGGCGTACGACATCGAACCGAGAAATTCGTGAACTGAAACCTGGTGTCCGGTCTCTTCCATCACCTCTCGCCTGGCAGCGGCAACCGCATGCTCGCCAGGATAGAGCTTGCCTTTTGGCAAGACCCAGGACTTGTCCCTTCGCAATCGCACGATCGCGATGCGCGGTCTGGAACCTTCCCGTAGCAAAATTCCCCCCGCAGCCAGAATCGGCGCGCGGGCCTTCGCCGAATCAGTCATGTCAAAGCTATGCCGGACGAACGCGCGCAGAGCAAGCGCAGAATTCGCACGGCAGAGGCTTGGCCGATGTCTACGCCGGGACTCTGACTAAGCCAGTGAGCGCAGGTTGAGCGCCAGCACGATCCAAGCGCCGCCGTAAAAGATCAACTCGATTCCGACGAATAGGCCGATGACCCAGAGCCCGGAAACCGGCCATTGCGCCAGTATGAGGATGCCGAGCAACAATGTGATGACGCCATTGAGGGCGTGCCAGCCCCAGTCCGGCAGGGAAACCACGAACGGCGTGATCAATTGGAACAGACCGGCCACCAAGAAGAACGCTCCCATCAACAAGGTCAAAATCTCGGCGGTGACCAGCGGTCGCCATACGATCAGCGCCCCGAGCACCCCGAACAGGACCGCACCCAGCCAATGTTGGAACAGGCCGGCCCATTTGCCGACCATGATCGCTTGAACGATCTCAATGCCGGCCGCGATCACCAGCAGCCAGCCGAAAAACAGCATGGAGACGACGGTGGCCGCCACGGAGCGCACGATCGCGAGAATCCCGAGCAGCGCCAAGCCGATGCCGAAGACCAGGAACCAGCCCCAGTTGTGGATGATCTCGGCAGGAATTCGCACATCCAGAGCCTGGATCTCGGTCATGGCGTGTTCTCTCCTCTTGCAAAAGGCGCGACGTTCTCTGTCCCTGGCGGAAAGCTCACCCTCCTCGGTACATTCTCTTTGGCTTGGCACTCGAACGCAAGCTGGTCCGGGAGACTGCCGCATCTCCTCGCGCTTTCAGCCCTGATCGTCGGCGCTCGTGGCGCCAGCTACAAGCGGGTTGATACCCGCAGGTTGAGTTGTCGGGTTTTGACACGACGCTGCACGCGCCGGTTCGCGGCACTTGCTGGGGCAATTGCGCAAGCGCGCTAAGCCGTGGCGGGCGCTAGCTTTTGTTTATCAAGTCGTAGGGTAAGGCTGGGAGCGCCATCTCACCTTCATGCGGCTTTGCTTCGATCGCCCCCACATTCGCCCAAGGCCCTGAGCCCACACGGTCACGTGACGCTCGATCTCCGCTATGTTCCTCCTTCGGGTCTCAAAGTTCCGGCTGGCCGCAACGACAGCGTCGTCAGGCATTGCGTTGCTAGCCTTGTACCAGGTGAGGAGCGCGGCGATTCCTATCATCAGCACGATCCCGCCGAGGTCGACCGCAAGCTGTGTCAGAATATCGTCGCGGAAGAAGGTCAGCAGGATATAACCAAGTACTGAGAGAACGATACCGAAACAGAATACCTGCAGCGAGTGCTGGCCGCACCTGATAATCAATTGAGCAATACGCCAGCGCAGGAATCTACTGTTTTGACCCACGAAATGCGCAGTGGTTACGGCAAGTGCAAGGAAGCTGACCAGGCGTAGCGGTGCGAGATTGCTTTTGTCCTCGACCAGGGGCGAGAGCTCCCGCAACAACAAGCCCGGAAACGCATCATAAGCCCCATGGATGGTCCATGAAATGCTGATGATGCCGATCGCAACCGTAATGACGACGGCAAGTTTCGGAAGCCACGAGCTTTGCACCGGGAATACCCGACGACTGTATCGAGAATATCCGGCAGTCGCGCCAATAACGAAGAGGAACTGCCAGGCGAGGGGGTTGAAGTACCACCCCTCATTGTCGGGATAGCTGTGCGGCTGCCAACCAAAGTGCAACGTCAAAAGATAGATTGCCCCCGAGAGGACGAGTGGAAGTGGCAGGCAGCGCTCGAGCAGGAGCAGCACCACGGGAAACACGCCCAACAAGACCATGTAGATCGGCAGGATGTCGAGGAACTGGGGTTGATACTGCAGCAAGAGAACCTTGATGATCGCGACTTGGGGTTCGTCGATAAAATTATCGATCCCAAAGTCCTCGCTATAGGTTTGATTTTGGAGGTTGAGGGTTGCGTAGCATACCTCCGCGGCAAGGATCACGAATATGAAGATGTGTGCGACGTAGAGCTGCCAAATCCGGCGGTAGATCTGTCCCGTTGCGGCGATACCTCCTTGCCGCTGCAGAGCCCTTCCGTAAACCGTGGCAGCGGCGTAGCCAGAAATGAAGATGAAGACCTCGGCGGCGTCGGAAAATGCAATCGAATGCAGCGTTAGATAGGACAGGACATTATTTGGAATGTGGTCGATGAAGATGAAAAGGAGTGACAGACCGCGGAAGAGGTCGAGCCTTAGATCGCGCCGGCTGTGCTGATTTGGATCAGCATCGGCGCCGCCGTACCGCGCGGCGGACGCGCTTCTACGCTCGGACAATGGTCTGGATCCACGCATCGGATGCTACGCGAACGATCTCGCCGTGGGCTGGCTGTCTTGATCGATGCCGCCCCCTCGAAAGGCGACCCGCTATCGACGCGGGGCGCGTTCCTTTTCGCTCCGAGCTAAAAACGCGATCGCAGTCCGACGGGCTTCACCTAAGTCAGACCGCGGTTCGTCATGGGCGAGAGCTCCAACTTCACCGACGGTGAACCGATACGTCTCGTATGTTTGTCTGTTCACCACAAAAATATTGGGATGTTCATGACACACAACTTCAAAGCTCATGTTCCCCCTCCCCCTGCACAACGCAAACTCGCACCGGAAGCGTGGCCGCCGGTTTGGAAATAATTCTTAATCCGATATTTTTTGTGCAGCTTCCCACCCCCGGGCAGCACCGCGAGTACAGCAGCGACAAGCGTCGCTTCCGGGGCTCAATAAAGGCGGAAATAAGAAGATTTTTTGCAAAGAAACTTACCAGCGCCCAGCATTTCGCGGCAGGGGGATGCCGCGTCAACCGGAGCCTCACAAAATCCTTTCGCGGATTGGCTCATTTCTAATAAGTAACCCGGCGCGACCGGGGATTGGCACATCAGGTCGCGTCACCGCTGGAAGCTCGCGATGCAATCTCATGCGAGCGGGAGCCGCGGTTTTCGCGGTGGACTATTGTCTTACAGTTGCCAAAGATGTTCCCACTGTTGAGGGGTCAGTGAGGGGGACCGTTACCACGGCCAGCATGGCATGAGACAGCGCCAGCGCCAGCAAACGCTCGTGGCCGGCCTGCGTCGTGCATGGCTGGCGCGCTGCGCGGCCGGGCTAGCCGCCGTGTCCATTGGCGCCGCCGCTGCGCAAACGCCCGCAACGCCCTCGGACGCCGAGGTTTGCCTGGCCGCCAATCAGAGCCTCTCGCTGGGCGCCTCTTTGCCGCGCACCACGGCCCGCCTCAACGCCGGAGCGACGCTGCGAATCGTCGCGATCGGCTCATCGTCCACCACCGGTTTATGGGTCGTGAACCGGGCCGCGACCTATCCCGAGGTGATGCGCCGCGAGCTCGCCCGGCTGTGGCCGAGTGCGCGCATCGAGGTCGTCAATAGCGGCCGCATCGGCGAGACGATCGGTGGCAGCATATCCCGGTTCGAGCGCGACGTCCTTGCATATGATCCGGATCTCGTCGTGTGGCAGCTCGGCACCAACGATGTGGCGTGGGGCGGCCGCGCCGACGGTCTCAAGGAGCGCGTGGTCGTGGGTGTGCGCGGCCTCAAGGCGGCCGGCGTCGACGTGATCCTGATGGACCTACAATACGCGCCGCTCGTGCTCGCGTCTTCGCAGCACTCCATCATGGAGACCATTATCGCGGACGTGGCGCGGCAGGAGCGCGTCGGCCTGTTTCCGCGCTTCGAGCTCATGCGCCGGGCGATCGACGCGGGATTGTCGTCGGGTGCCCTCGTCGCGTGGGACGGTCTGCACAACTCCGCGGCCGGATACGACTGCGTTGGTCGCGCGCTCGCCCGGGCCATTCACGCCGCCGGCCGCTGAGGCAGGCCGCCTCAGTCGGAAGCCTCGGCTTTCGTGCCGCGACCGATCGCAAATTGACCGACCGGGCCCTCGACGTGGAATTCGAGCCCCGTCATCTTCGCGAATAGTTCGATATTGGCGATCCCGATCGCGCATCCGCCCAGCCCCATATCGGTCGCCATCAGGTAGAGCGTTTGCATCAATGCGCCGACGTCCTTGAGAATGAGCGTATAGGCGATCGAGCTGTACTTCCATGACACCCGCCCAAAGCGAGCGGCGATCGTGATCAGGATCTGGGGCACGGCGGGCGCGCCCATCGCAAACTGGGCTCCCGCCAACAGCGCGTCGAGCTCATGGGTGCGGACGCCGATCGGCACCAGCGCGTGTCCACCGGCGTCGTAATGATAGAATCCTCGTGCCAGCCCTTCGCATGTGTCGACGGCCAGATAGAGCTCGAGCTCGTAGCTGCCGCCTCCCGACGGATAGGGCCGCACCGCGTATGCGACCACCGGGCCGCCAGCGCCGAGGTCGACGCTGCTGCTAAATCTCGATTGGACGCGCGCGGTGCCGTCGAGAAACCGCGAAAGCTCGGCGAGTGTGATCGGTCGCCGGTCATCGAAGGTGCGCGTCGAATGACGTTCACGCAGCAGCTTCGCAGCCGGCGAGGCTGGCTCCCGCCGTCCGGCCGAAAACTTGCGCAGATCGATTTTCTTTCCGGGCCAGCGGGGCCGCACCGCCGGCAGCGCAGCCATGACGCCCGCATACGGATAGACTCCGCCCAGCGGATTGGCGTGCCGGCCTTCCGTGCTGCGCGCGTGGAATAGGAGATCGTGAAAG
>JBKOXY010000185.1:0-4755 GCA_046725125.1 Pseudomonadota bacterium
GATGCGTTCGCTGTTGGACGCGCTCTACAACGAGCGCCGCGCGCTGTTCGGCTGTTTCGTGATTTTGATTGGTGCGACATTGCTCGTCGCCAGCATCATGCACGTGATCGAGCGTCACGCGCAGCCCGACAAATTCGGCACAATTCCCGACGCGATGTGGTGGGCAATCGTCACCCTGGGCACGATCGGATATGGCGACGTGGTTCCGGTGACCGCGCTTGGACGAGTCGTCGCATCCGTTACGATCTTCGTTGGATTGATCATGATCGCGTTGCCGATCGGCATCGTCGCCACCGCCTTCGCCGACGAAATTCATCGCCGCGACTTTGTCGTCACCTGGGGAATGGTCGCACGCGTACCTTTGTTCGCCGAACTGCAGGCAACGGATATTGCCGACATCATGCGGCTGCTGCACGCACAGCAAGTCGAGGCCGGCGATGTCATCGCCAGGCGCGGTGAGCCCGCGCATTCCATGTATTTCATCGCCGCCGGGGAAGTGGAGATCGAGCTCCAGCACGAACGTGTTCGGCTGGGTGCCGGTCATTTCTTCGGCGAGGTCGCAGCGCTGCGTCGCACGCGCCGATCGGCGACCGTGACCGCCGTCACCCGAACGAGCCTGTTGATGCTTGATGCGCACGATCTCCACGTCCTCATGGATCGGGAGCCGCGCATCGCAGAGCGCATCCGTGAAGTGGCTCGCGGCCGATTGGGTGGCGACAGCATCGCCCCGAAAGGCGACCTTGTTGTCGAAGAACTCGAGGACGCAGACGCCGTTGAGCGATCGGCGCCTCGCCACGGCACTTCGTGATGCGAATCAACGGTGTCACATAACCGTCCGGGTTCTGTGATAATCGGCCGCCTCATTCTTGTAACCGGAGGATTTCCATGACGGTGCGCATCCCCATGTCGCGTCGGCGGTTTCTGGCCACGGCCGCGGCCTCGACCGCGATCTCCGCCGTTGGCGGCATCAGCAAGCCTTATCTCAGCCGTGCCGCCGATCGCCCCGTCATCACCCACGGCATCCAGTCCGGCGACGTCTCGCTCGATTCCGCCGTGATCTGGGCGCGCGCCGACCGTCCCGCGCGCATGTTGGCCGAGGTCGCGACCACCGACAGTTTCAAGACCATCCACCGCGCCGTCTTCGTCGATGCGCTGCCCGAAACCGACTTCACCGCCAACGCGCTCATCGACGGCCTGCCCGCGGGGCAGGACATCTTCTATCGCATCCGTTTCCAGGATCTTGCTTCGCCGACCATCGTGGGCGAGCCGATGACCGGCCGTTTTCGCACCGCGCCGAGCGACCAGCGCTCGAT
The DNA here is from genome assembly GCA_046725125.1 of Pseudomonadota bacterium. GTDB lineage: Bacteria > Pseudomonadota > Alphaproteobacteria > Rhizobiales > Xanthobacteraceae > VAZQ01. Next base: position 1,314 of record JBKOXY010000185.1, read on the forward strand.
CTCGTTCGTGTGGTCGGGCGACACCGCCGGCCAAGGCTGGGGCATCGACGAAGCGCGCGGCGGCATGCGCACCTACGCGACCATGTTGCGCAACCGGCCGGATTTCTTCATTCACAACGGCGACAACATTTACGCCGACGGCCCGATCCTGGCCGAGCAGAAAATGCCGAACGGCGAGATCTGGAAAAACGTCGTGATGGAGGAAAAGGCCAAGCCGGCGGAGACGCTCGCCGAGTTCCGCGCCAACTACAAGTACAATCTGCTCGACAAGAACCTGCTCGCCTTCAATGCCGAGGTGCCGATCTTCTCGCAATGGGACGATCACGAGGTGACCAACAATTGGTGGCCGGGCGAGCCGCTGACCCGCGCCGAGCACCAGCGCAAGAAATACGTCGAGAAGAACGCATTGATCCTGGCGGCGCGCGCCAGCCGCGCGTTCCATGAATACATGCCGCTGCGCTTCACCCAGACCGAGCCCGGGCGCGTCTATCGCAAGATTTCGTACGGACCGCTGCTCGACGTGTTCATGCTCGACATGCGCAGCTATCGCGGGCCCAACGGCGAAGGCCAAGAGGAGAGCTATGGGCCGGCGGCCTATTTCCTCGGGCCCGCGCAAGTGGCCTGGCTCAAGCGCGAACTCTTGAACTCGCAGGCGACCTGGAAGGTGATCGCCGCCGATATGCCGATCGGCCTCGTCGTCGTCTACGACACCGATCGCAAATGGGGCATCGAGGCGATCTCCCAGGGCGACGGGCCGCCGCGCGGCCGCGAATTCGAGATCGTCGACATCCTCTCCTTCATCAAGCGGGCTCCCGTGCGCAACACGCTGTGGCTCACCGCCGACGTGCACTACACCGCCGCGCATTATTACGATCCCAACAAGGCGGTGTTCCAGGACTTCGAGCCGTTCTGGGAATTCGTGTCGGGCCCGATCCACGCCGGAAGCTTCCCGCAAAACCAGATGGACAACACGTTCGGACCGCAGCTCGTCTACGTGAAGGCGCCGAGCGCACCGAACCAGCCGCCCAGCGAAGGCTTGCAATTTTTCGGTCACGTCGCGATCGACGGGACGACGCAAGTCATGACCGTGACGCTCAAGGACTGGGACGATCGCGCGCTGTGGTCGACCACGCTCGAGCCGAAGCTGGGGTGACGGCGCCGTAGGGTGGGCAAAGGCGCACGCGCCTACGTTCTTGCCAAGCCGACGGGCGTCGGTATGTGCGCCTTTGCCCACGCGTCGACTTTGCCTATCCGCCGATCAGCGTGGGCACGGCGCGCAGAGCGCGCCTTTGCCCACCCTACAACGAAGCGGCTACGCCGACTTGCGCAACGCCGCCAATTCCGGCGAATGCACGGGCTCGGCCGCGCGCGTCTTGGTCGAGTAGTACGACGCGTTCTGCTCGCCGCGGAGCGCTTCGCGCGTGAACTGAATGAGGTGATGGGCGATGAACGCCATGCCGAGAGCGGCGTCGATCTGCCCGCGCCGCAGCGCGTGGCGCGCGGCCCGCCAGAACGGCCTGCGGTAATCCGACAGGATTCCGATGTGCAGCACGACGCGGAAGGCCATCACCAATGCACCCGACAGGGTCCCCCAGTTGAGCTTGCCGCGCGCCGGCGGGACGATGCGGTTCGCGTAGGTCGCATCGACCTGATGGTAGAAGCGCGCGAACAGCCGCTCCGGATCGTTGGCATGGGCGATACAGCGGCGCCACATCGACACCACCTCTTGGTACGGCCGCAGGAAGCGCACGTTGCTTTCAAGCGTCGGATCGTCCTCGAGCCGTCCGGCCAGCTTGAGCCGATCCCACAGCGGCGTCTTCGGCAGCGCCTGCAAGAGGTTGATCGTCAGCATCGGGATGCGTGAGATGTCGATGAAATCCTTGAGACGCACCTCGGTATCGTCGGAATCGGTATCGAGCCCGAGGATGATGCCGGAGGTAACCTCCAATCCGTAGTCGTTGAGCGTCTTGATCGATTCCATCATGGGCACGGCGACATTCTGGCTTTTGCGCATCGCCTTGAGCGCATCGGCCTCGGGCGTTTCGATGCCGACGAATATGCCGAGGAACGAGCACTCCCGCATGAGCTTGAGGATTTCCGGCTGCTTGGCGATGTTGAGCGTCGCCTCGCAGGCAAACTGCAAGGGATAGTCGTGCTGTTTCTGCCAGGCGAGGAGGTGCGGCAGCATGTCCTTGGCGGCTTTGCGATTGCCGATGAAATTGTCATCGACGAAATAGACGACCGGCGGATGCCCCTTCTGCTTGCGCATGGCATCGAGCTCGGCGGTGATCTGGGCTGGCGTCTTCAGGCGCGGCTGCCGGCCGTAGAGGTTGGGAATGTCGCAGAACTCGCAGAGATAGGGACAGCCGCTGGAGAACTGCAACGTCAGCATCAGGTAGCTCTTCAACGGGATGAGGTCGTAGGCCGGAATCGGAAAATCCTGCAGCGGAAGCCGATCCTTGGTCTCGAAGCGCAGCTGCGCGGACGGACGCGCGACGCTCTCGTCGAGGCGCGCGATGAGCTGGTCGGTCGCGTCTCCGATCTCGCCGATGTGGAGATAGTCGATGTCCGGATACATTTCGGGGGACGCGGACACCGACGGTCCGCCCAGCATCACGACCTTGCCCGCCGCATGCGCGCGCGCGGCGATGTCGTGAATCTGCGCGGCCTGCACGTGCATGCCGCTGACCAGCACGGCGTCGGCCCAGGCGAAATCGGCGTCGGTCGCCTTGCGGATGTTCTCGTCGATGAAGCGGACCGGCCACGCTTGCGGCATATAGGCCGCGATCACCAGCAGGCCCTGCGGCGGCATGAAGGCGCGCACGCCCTTCATCAGCCGATACGCGTGGTTGAAGGTGCCGAAGGCGGGGGTGTAGTGCGGAAAAACGCACAACAGCCGCCGCCGATTCTTGACTGGGACCGATGCGCGCACCCGACCTTCCCTTCGCTTTGCTCCATGGTCGCCTTCCCAATGGCGAGACGCAAGGGGTTGTAAGGCGGCACGCCCCAAGAAAGCCCTCCGCTCGTCCCCGCGAAAGCGGGCACCCAGCCTTCGGCCCTGGATTCCCGGCATAAGCGCGTTTACGCGCGTCCATAGCCCGTCGAAGACGGGCGTGAACGCCCTTAACGACGCGCTATGCGCGGGAATGAGCGGAGCTTCGCTGCGCGGGCGGTTACTACCTCGCTTAAACTGTGCTCCGGCCGATCGCGCATTGCGCCTTTGCGCCTGGTGACTATATTCCCGGCGAACAGCGGGCCCTCGAGGCCCGCGATCGGTTTTTGATGCAGCCCATGACCCTACGCAATGTCGGCCTGCGCAACGTCGCCATCATCGCCCATGTCGACCATGGCAAGACCACCCTGGTCGACCGGCTGCTGCAGCAGTCGGGCGCGGTGCGCGACAACCAGCGGGTGGCGGAGCGCGCGCTCGATTCCAACGATC